>JAYVJH010000173.1:0-1852 GCA_043769455.1 Runella sp.
AGAGTGGGGGACTATTGGTTTTGTACCTCGCAAAGACATGCAGGCTATTCAAAAGCAGTTTGTAGATGCCATAAATAGCTATGTATCAGCCATCGGTGGCGACCCATCAATGGGCGAGATGCGTGCGCCACACTCGTCGTCAAGAAGCGGTGGTGGCCAGTACTCAAACCGTGGCGTTAGCGGAGGCAATGCTGGCGGAGGTGCAGACCGCAAAGACAGCGATGTACGCCGCAAGATTTCGCAAGTAGAAAGCGACCTAAGTGTTTGGCAAAATAATATTGAGTTTTTTGGTAGGTCAAAAAACAGTGAGAAAATCCGTGCAGACTTTGAAAAGAAAATAGCTACTGCCCAAAAGCAACTGGCTGAATTGAAAGGTCAATTATAAAAAAAGTAAAAAAAAGTACGGTTAAAATTTGGCAGTAAATAATTTTAGCCGTACTTTTGCACCACAGAAAATGTGAAAAGCCTCTGTGGCTTAGTTGCGGTTCGACGATTCGATAGAGCAACTGACTTGTAGGCAAAGTAAAAAGCCTCTGTAGCTCAGCTGGTAGAGCAACTGACTTGTAATCAGTAGGTCATTGGTTCGATCCCGATCAGAGGCTCAAAACCCCCAAACTTTCAGTAGTTTGGGGGTTTTGCATTAAATCGCAATTAAACGGTACACCGCCCGACGGTACGCCGCCCGATTATAATCAGTAGGTCATCAATAAAAAGGAATCTACCACTTTTCAGTGATAGATTCCTTTTTTCGTGGCTGTAATTGAGTTTTTCTGGTTAAAAAAATCTAAATCCTACTGTCGCCTGATACCAAGCGTTTTTGTATCGTGGCGTTGTAGATGTGCCATCACCATTGTTGTTCTGGAGGTCATATCCAGCTCTTGCGCTAACTATAAACTTACTGATATTTATGTCTATACCACCTGTTAAACAGAAAACATTTTTCCTAACGTTGTCGGTCTTGAATACTTTTTCTTGTTCGATACTCGTGGCAGAGTTTGAAAACACACTCTTTTCTTTGACCAAAAACGAATATTGTGGGCCTATCAACAAGGTTATGATACTTACGGGTTTTATCGAAAACAAAAGCGGTATGTCTATGTAGGTTGTAGTACGGTTGAGGTTATAGCTACTTCCCAAAATAGTACCTGTTGCTTTAAATCCTTTTTCGGAATATAAAATTTCAGGCTGAATACCAATGGTTTTTCCTAACGGGATTGTCAAAAATGCACCACCTGCGAAGCCTAACTTACCGTTTGCCGTAAACTTGTCGTCTTGAGAGTCATAAACATTTGAAAAATTTAGTCCCGCTTTAAGTCCAAAATTTAACTTATCTCGTGTTTCTTGTCCAAAACTGGTGCTTGCTGTGATAGCAATCAGCGTTATTGTTAGAGTTAATTTGTTCATGTCTTTAAGCTGTTATAAACGATTGATTATTGTTTACTTACTTGTTTTTCTTTGTAGTCAAGTTCTTAAACGATCTCCCCAAGTCGTCCATATCTCGGTTGAACTCGGCCTTGAAATTCTCCCAGTTTACTTTACCATCTTCCTTGTACTCTTCTATTTTCTTTTTTAGGTCAGAATTTTTCTGTTCCAAGGCCGCTATTTTGGCTGTATATTCTTGTTTTGCCGATTTTTTTTCGGTGGCAATTCTTGTCCTAAATTCAGCGATAATTTTTTCGTTGGCAATTACTTTTTCTGCCGCCTCTTGTCTGTACTTGTTCATGTCTGCCATGTATTCTTCATTGGCTACTGCCAGTTCTTTGTCGGCTGTAACAACCTCTTTTTTGGCTTCAACAACATTGTCTTGGGCGTTTTCTACTTTTTTCTCAGAACTGTTGCAGCCGACCAAGGC
>JAYVJH010000174.1:0-7811 GCA_043769455.1 Runella sp.
TCTTCAAAAAGTGAACTATTGAGATAGGGAATATTACCAAACTTTTGAACCACCGACATACTGCGCTGGCTGGGGTGTTTGGCCAGTACTCCAAAAAACAACTCGCCCAGTTCGTCAAAGTCGGTAATTTTGTCGCTTGTCAAAAATCGATAATTGCGGTCGTTGCCGTGGTACTTCACGAGCTGCCCTTCGAGGAGTTTCAAAAACAGTAGTCTGTTGAGCCACGTTATGCAGAGTTCGAGCGCAACGCTGTACGTTTGCTCATCGGTGTTGTTACCAAAATCTTGGATATTTGGTACTTTGGCCATACAATTTTTGGCATCGAGTTGGGCTATGGTGTTTTCGAGTAGCGAGCCGTCGTGGCGGTAGTTGGGGAGGAGTCGTTCTATAATTTTTTTGTTACTTTTGTCGTCTTTTCGTTCTTCTATTCCCAAAATATAGAGCAGTTCGTTATAAAACGGTCTATTGAGTTGGTTGGCATCGTTGGCTATTTCTTGTTTGAGCAAATGGCTGGGCGAGAGTATTTTGTAGAGTTCGGCCAGTTGTTTATTGTCGGCGGTGGCATAATGGCGTAGGTCTATTTTACAAAACTCAACGGCATTGCCGAGGCTCTCTATGTGCGGTTTGGCATGGAGTTTATAAAAATCGTCGGTACTGTGGCCAGAGCGTTTCCAGTCTTGGTATGTTTTTTTGAATGTGGTCGTAAATATATTTTGGTCAAACCACAACTCGTCAAAAATATACCACTCGTAGCAGTTTGTAGCTATCAAATGCCTGATTTCTTGGTTGTTGTTTTCTATTCGCTCTCTCAAATAGTACAGCACCAGTTCGTGCAGGGCTTTGGTGTTGGGCTGGGTGTCGGTGAGCATTTCGGCTTTGGCCGATGTACTTTTTACTTCTATCAATACGCCAATTTTACTATCTTTTTCTTTGCCGTTGTGTATGGCCCAGTCTATGGTATCTTTTTTATTGATGTAGTATTTTTCTTTGTAAAAAGAGTCGTTCAAAAAATCTCGAAGATCGGTTTCTTGTTTGCCTTCACGGGCGGGTATTTGTAGATTGGCAATAAATACGAGTAGCTTTTGTCTAAAATCATTGAGTAGCTCTGGCACAATCTGCTGCTTGCGGTAGTGATGTTTTAAAAAAGCCTTTGGCTCGATGATTTTTAGCTGCATACGGTATTGGTTTTAGTTATTGGCAAATATGCAAAATTGTATTTTAAATCTTGCTATTGCTAAAAAAGTTTTTGAGATTTGTGGCGGGTAAAAAAAACAGATCGATATTTTTTCACAAAAAACATACAAACATATTTTTCTATACATTTGTAGTACATCAAACTATTAGAAATGAAAACCTCAGATATAAATACAAACTTGATAGACAGCTACTTCATTTTACTAAAAAGCCTAAGTCCTAACAACAAATTAGAGCTTATCGCAAAGCTTTCAAAGTCGTTAAAAACCTCAAAAAAAGTAAAAGATATTTCGTGGAAGTCGTTATTTGGGGTATTGGAACTTGACCAATCCGCCGATGATTTTGTAGCAGATTTAAAAAAAGACAGAAAATTTAACCGTCAATCTATTGACCTGTGAAAAAGTATCTTTTAGACACTAATATTTGTGTTTATTTCTTAAAGAGGATACCAACACCAAAATGTTTTTTCAATGCTATCAATCACTTTTTACCATTAACCAAATGATACAAACTAAACTTATTCCTCGCACACCATCGGCCTATGACCAGCCGCTGATTCTCAGAAGCATATTACAAAACACCACACGCTACAACCCTACTCGTGAAATTGTTTATCGTGATTTGTTTAGAATGGACTACTACGAACTCAATCGGCGTATCAATCGCTTTGCTAATGTATTAAAAAATGTAGGTATCAAGGCAGGCGACACAGTGGCCGTTTTGGATTGGGACAGTCATCGCTACTTAGAATGTTTCTTTACCATTCCCTGTTGTGGGGCTATTTTGCACACCATCAACGTCAGGCTATCGCCAGCGCAGATACTCTATACCATGAACCACGCCGAAGACAAGCTCGTCATTGTTCACGAAGATTTTGTACCTATCATCGAAGCCATCAAAGACCAACTAACCACAGTCGAGCAGTATATTATCGTTAGCGACAAAGTATATACCGACCCAGCGGCTGAGTTGGTATATACGTCTTTTGCCGTTGTGGGCGAGTACGAAGCCCTGCTCAAAGGTGAGTCTGATGTCTATGAATTTGCAGATTTTGACGAAAACACTTGGGCTACCACTTTTTATACCACAGGCACCACCGGCAACCCCAAAGGTGTGTATTTTTCTCACCGTCAGTTGTTTATGCACACCATGTGCCTGATGACTTATGTGTGTGGGTTGCAGTCGATACCGTTCAATCATGAAGATGTGTATATGCCCATCACGCCTATGTTTCATGTTCATGCTTGGGGATTTCCGTTTTTGGCCACAATGCTCAACAACAAGCAAGTATATCCTGGCAAATACGAACCCGAAATGTTGCTACGGCTTTTGGTCAAAGAAAAAGCCACGCTGTCGCACTGTGTACCTACGATTTTGAATATGCTGGTGAGTAGTCCCGTAGCCAAACAGATTGATTTGAGTAACTGGAAAGTCATAATCGGTGGCTCGGCCTTGACTAAGGGGCTTGCCAAAGCGGCTTTGTCGTTGGGTATCAATGTGTCGCAAGGCTACGGTATGTCCGAAACTGCACCAGTCATGAGCTTGGTACATCTCAACGACGAGCAGCAAGCCATGAGCATCGACGACCAGATTCAGTTTAGAACCAAGGCAGGGCGTATTGCACCCTTTGCAGATATACGACTGATGGACGAAGACGGCAACTTTTTGCCACACGATGGCCATACCGTAGGCGAAGTCGTAGCACGTGGGCCATGGATGACCCAAGGCTACTACAAAGACCACGAAGCGTCCGAAAAACTCTGGCAAGGCGGCTGGCTACATACTGGCGACGTGGCCAGCATAGGCCCAGATTCGTATATTACCATCGCCGACCGCATGAAAGACGTAATCAAGACAGGTGGAGAATGGGTGTCATCGTTGGATATTGAGAATCTTTTTTCGCAAGTTGAGGGCGTGGCCGAAGTAGCTGTTGTTGGTTTTCCAGATGCCAAATGGGGCGAACGCCCGCACGCCATCGTAGTCGTTAAGGCCGACTATGTCGATAAAATTAGCCCAGAGTCTATCAAAACAGGATTGAAAGCAAAAGTAGATGCGGGCGAGATAAACCGCTGGTATGTACCCGACAATATTGTGTTTGTAGCCGAAATCCCCAAAACATCGGTTGGCAAATTGGACAAAAAAAGAATTAGAATTGAGATGAAGGACTTGATTTTGGGAGAATCTTAAGTAGTCGTGAGTTAAATATAATGCTGTTAATCAGTAAGTTATAAAAACTAAAATACCGTATTACGTAAAAGTATTGTGGCAGTAGCTGATTTCAAGGCTCAGATATTGAGTTAAGGCTCTACTGTTGGTCGGTGTTCTGAGGCTCGGATTACTTCCGTCCGCCAGTATTGCCACAATACTATGTTGGGTGCTGGCGGTTTTTATCTTATTTATCTTAATCGTATGTTAAATGAGTAATTGCTTTATATTATGAAAAATTAGGTATTTGTCGTAACTTTGTAGTACAATTCTACTATAAACACCTAATAATCATGCAATTAGACCTATTTCATTTTGATTTTGACAAAAAAGGGTTTGAAACATATAGTCAAGAAAACGGTTTTGTTTATTGGTATGCTTCTGACCTGTCTAATATGCTTGGGTATGCCAATTTCAAGGCTTTTGAAAAGGCTGTCAATAAAGCAATGACTACTTGTAATACTCTTAATATCAATATATTTGACAATTTTGAGCAACTTCAAAGGGAAGTAGATGGAAAGCTATTTCGTGATTATAAATTATCAAGGTTTGCTTGTTATTTGTCTGTGATGAACGCTGATAGCAAAATGATTGCTGTGGCAAAAGCACAGTCTTATTTTGCTACACTTGCGGGATTAGTTCAAAGCTATTTAGTTGAAGTTGATAATGTCGAAAGAATTGTCATACGAGGGGAAGTGTCTGAAAGGGAAAAAAGTCTGAGTGCGGTTGTTCACAAAGCTGGCGTAACTAATTACGTTTCTTTTCAAAGTGCTGGATACAGGGGTATGTATAATAAAAGCATTACTCAATTAAAAAATATTAGAGGCGTTGATACTAAAAATTCATTACTTGATTTCATGGGAAAAGAAGAGTTAGCCGCTAACTTGTTCAGGATAACTCAAACAGAATTGAAAATCAAAAATGAAGGCAAAAGAGGTCAGCCATATTTAGAAGGGGCGGCTTTCATGGTTGGCCAAAAAGTTAGACAGACGATGATTGAAATTAGCAATGTTTTGCCAGAAAGTTTAACTCCACAAGAAGACATAAAAAAGGTAAAAAGTGCTTTAAAGTCAAGAAACAAAGAACTCAAAAAGATAGACAAACCTAAAAAGAAAAAGTAAGGTTGTTACAAATAGCTTGCACCCAACTTTTAGATGTGTACTTAATTAGTCAATAATCGAATCGAGACCATCACACAGAGCGATGGTCTCGATTTGTGTTTTTTATGCTCCCAACTTGGCCTGCAAGCCTTCGTTGAGTGCGTCCAAAAACTCTTCGGTATATAAATAATGCTCACCGTGGTTTACTTTGTTGCCATAAATACAAACGGCCAAATCTTTGGTCATTTTACCCGACTCAATCACCTCAACGCATACCGTTTCGAGAGCCTGACAGAAATCTATCAGGGCTTGGTTGCCGTCGAGTTTGCCTCTAAATTCAAGCCCACGAGTCCAAGCAAAAATTGAT
The DNA here is from genome assembly GCA_043769455.1 of Runella sp. Taxonomy (GTDB): domain Bacteria; phylum Bacteroidota; class Bacteroidia; order Cytophagales; family Spirosomataceae; genus JAYVJH01. The sequence goes on from JAYVJH010000174.1 coordinate 4,867, forward strand.
GCCACGGGGTTGGTCGAAGTTGGGTTTCCTTTTTGGTATTCACGGTAGTGGCGTGTAACAGTTCCGTGAGCGGCTTCGGCTTCCATCACAGTTCCGTCTGGTGTTACCAATACCGAGGTCATCATGCCCAGTGAACCAAAACCCTGCGCTACCGAGTCCGACTGTACGTCGCCATCGTAGTTTTTGCAAGCCCAAATAAACTTACCGCTCCATTTCATAGCCGAAGCCACCATGTCGTCTATCAGGCGGTGTTCATAGACTATACCCGCAGCCTTAAAGCGGTCAGCAAACTCAGCTTCAAAAATATCTGCAAAAATATCTTTGAAACGGCCATCATATTTTTTCAAAATTGTGTTTTTGGTCGAAAGATACAGCGGCCAGTTTTTGCTCAAAGCCATGTTCATACAAGCCCGTGCAAAGCCCCGAATCGACTCGTCGAGGTTGTACATACCCATGGCTATGCCGCTTTCTTTGAAGTTATATACTTCGTGTTCAATTATTGTACCGTCTTCGCCCTCAAACTTCATAGTGAGTTTACCTTTGCCGGGCACCAAAAAATCGGTAGCACGGTATTGGTCGCCAAAGGCGTGGCGGCCAACGATAATGGGTGAGTCCCAAGTAGTTACTAAACGGGGTACGTTCTGACAAACGATAGGCTCTCTAAAAACAGTTCCGTCCAATATATTACGGATTGTACCATTGGGCGACTTCCACATTTGTTTCAAACTAAACTCCTTAACACGTGCTTCGTCAGGTGTGATGGTCGCACACTTAATGCCTACGCCATGTTCTTTGATGGCATTGGCGGCATCTATCGTTACTTGGTCGTTGGTTTGGTCTCGGTATTCTATGCCAAGGTCAAAGTATTTTATATCTACATCAATATACGGTAAAATGAGTTTGTCTTTAATGTATTTCCAGATGATACGGGTCATTTCGTCGCCATCTAACTCGACAACGGGGTTGGCTACTTTGATTTTTTCCATTGATATTGTTTTAATGATTGGATTGAATTGTTTACTAAAAAAGCGTGCAAATATAGTGATTTTTTGTTGCTAAATTGATTTTTACGAAGTGAAAATAGCAGACATTAGAGAGTTTCACCCGTGGCCTGTGTCCTCACAGGCCACGGGTAGGCAACTAAAAAATAACGCCGTAGGTGTGTACTATTGGTAGTTAAAATAGGTAATCGAGTGGTAAAGCCCCAGCGGGGCGGCCTGTTGAATTGCCCCATCTCCGTGGCCTGTGAAGACACAGGCCACGGAGATGGAGATGATTAAAGGCTATTCATATTTAAACTTAGCCAACATATTGAATTTAGCCCTTAGAATAAATCCCACCCCATAAGATTAAGTTCTATGACGACCCCCATTGGTTTGGGGGTTTGGTATTTGCCAACCAGCACAAATTTGAATTCTTTTAGACAAATTGTACATTCCGCCAATAACTCCAACAGAGGAATCATTGTTTCCACTTACCCAATCTCCCATCAAATACCATCTTTTAGAAATTTTAACTTCATACCCCAACATTGCCCCAAAAGTGTCGCCATCGCCTACATACATATTATTGGTTTGGTAAATTCCGCCTACAAAACGGCTTTTGCCATTCATAAAATGATATATCCCAACTCCATACAAGAAAAAGTTTAGTTCTTTATTGGCCACTTTATTGCTAAGATTAAAACCGGCCTGAGAGCCTAAATTTACACTAACTCGATCGTTTACTTTAAACTGCTTTTGAAGAGTTCCCATCAATATCGGGTATAAAGCACCTTTATTAGGGTTGTCGTTATGCAAAAACCGCCAATCGGGCGAAAAATAAAAACCCTTTCCCACCAAGTTAATTCCAGCGTCCCAACCTTTTCCTAATCCGTAAACAAAATGAGCCTTAGATTCCAACTTGTCGGAGTACATATTTAATTGATGTTGATAAAAAACTTTTTTTTCATTGGTAATATCGCCAGATGGAATATTAAATAGATTTTGTTGGCCATAAACTGTTTTACATGAAAGTATAATAAAAATTAAGGCTACTCTGATGGTTATTTTCATAAATATATTTTATTGGTTGCTGCTATGTAAGTTCAAATCAATAACACAAAATCTTTCATTAGGTTTAAGTGTTTGTTGGTTTTTTATCAATTTTTGGTTTAATAATCAACCGCAACGACTGGTCGTAAGTAACGTAGTTCCAGAGCCAGTTGATAAATATAAGAAGTCTGTTTTTGACTCCCACAATCGCAATCAAATGCACGAACATCCAAGTAAGCCAAGCAAAAAAACCTTGAAACTTCCAGAAAGGCAAATCGACTACGGCCAAATTGCGACCTACGGTAGCCATTGAGCCTAAGTCTTTGTAAACGAATGGCTTAGGCGTTAGGTTATTGGCAATTAGTTTGAGGTTTTTGGCCAATAATTTACCTTGTTGAATCGCCGGTTGGGCGAGTTGTGGGTGGCCATTGGGATATTTTTCTTCGGTCATCAAGGCCAAATCGCCCAGCGCAAAGATATTTTTGAAACTCTCAATCTGACTAAAGTCATTGACTTTCAAGCGACCACCACGCCCGAATACTTCGGCAGGCAAGCCCTCGATGCCATTGGCTTTCACGCCTGCCGCCCAAATCAGGTTGTTGGCCCGTAACTTATCGCCGCTGTCGGTGGTGGCGTATTTGCCATCAAAGTCTGTTATTCGCATACCCAGCCGTAGGTTTACGCCCAAATCAATCAAGTATTTTTTGGCCGCCACAGATGCCTCGTTGGACATCACCTCCAAGACCTCCGCCGACGATTCGTACAAATAAATCTGCATTGATTCAAAGTTGAGTTCGGGATAGTCTTTTGGCAAAATATGCCGCTTCATTTCGGCTAATGTACCTGCAATTTCTACGCCAGTTGGTCCACCACCCACAATCACCACGTTCATCAGCCCTTGGCGTTCGTCGA
>JAYVJH010000175.1:0-7524 GCA_043769455.1 Runella sp.
GTTGGGTATTCTACCCCATAATCATCTCCGTAATATTCATAGAATTTAAGTAATGAATCGACAATCAAAAAGTTGAGTGGAAACCAGACTGGACCTCGCCAGTTTGAATTGCCGCCAAATATACTTAGTTCTGACTCGGCTGGGGTATATTGTACCCGAAAGACGTTGCCATTGACAGGAAACTCATACGGTTTCTTTTCATGGTATTTTGACATTGACCTGATGCCATAGTCAGACAAAAACTCGTTTTCGTCGAACATTCGTTTCAATAGCATTTTCATTCGGTGGCCTCTTAATAGGGACAATAAGTGCGTTTCGCCTTTGCCTGGCTCGTGCCATCGAGAAACCAAAGAAGCTAAATCTGGGCGATTGGTTAGTACCCATTCTACTCGACGTTTAAAATCTGGCAGTTTTGATAGTAGTTCTTCGTCTAAGACCTGTACGGCAAAGAGTGGAATGAGGCCGACCATTGACCGAATTTTTAATAGCTGGCTTTGGCCGTCGGGTGTGTGCAATACGTCGTAATAAAACTGGTCTTGTTCGTCCCAAAGGCTAATTTTCTGGTCACCGAGGGCTTGCATGGCTGCGGCAATATGCAAAAAATGTTCAAAAAACTTGGACGCCATGTCTTGATAGGCAGGTCGAGTGAGTGCTATTTCACAAGAAATCCGTAACATATTTAGTGTAAACATAGCCATCCAGCCTGTTCCATCGGCTTGTTCGAGGCGGCCCCCTGTTGGCAGCTCTGCGCTACGGTCGAACACTCCTATATTGTCTAAGCCCAAAAACCCTCCCGAAAATACATTATTGCCTTCATCATCTTTGCGATTGACCCACCATGTAAAGTTTAAGAGTAGTTTATGAAAAATACGTTCGAGAAACTCTATATCCCCCACACCATTGAGTTCTTTGTCTATTTCATATACTTTCCAAGTTGCCCATGCGTGTACAGGCGGGTTTACATCGGTAAAGTTCCACTCATAAGCTGGTATTTGCCCATTTGGGTGCATATAATATTCTCTGAGAACAACGGCAAGCTGGCGTTTGGCAAAATCAGCATCTAAACGTGCAAGGGTAACGGTATGAAAAGCCAAGTCCCAAGCGGCAAACCATGGGTACTCCCACTTGTCGGGCATGGATAGTATATTGGCCGTGTACATGTGTTTCCACTGCAGGTTTCGTGGATAGGCTCTGCCTTTGAACTCAAATGGCATTTTGGGGTCGCCTTTGAGCCATTCGTTTACGTTATAATAATAAAATTGTTTGTTCCACAACATTCCAGCAAAGGCTTGCCTCTGAATGTCTTTTGACTCTTGGTCTTTGATATTTTGTTGAGACTGGGCATAAAATTCATCTGCCTCGGCTAATCGTTGTTCAAAAATTGTATCAAAATCATCAAATGGTTGCTGTAAGTAAGTTTGACTGGAAAAACGTAGTCTGATTTCGATACTCTCGCCTGCTGGTATTGATTTTTTGTAATGACCTGCTGCCTTTGAACCTATATGGTTTGGATTGACGGTTTCAGTTTTACCTTTTACTACATAGTCGTTGATGGCGTCTTTGGGAAAAACTGTTTCATTTTTTTTGGTAAATAACCGCTCTGTATTTGTTTCATTTTCACAAAACAGTAACTCATCGGCATTTTCTAAATACAGTTTGTATTTGCCAAGTTGCCTGTGATTGATTTCGATTTGGCTGTTGGCTATTCCATTCAGCATAGGCTTGTACTTGTATTTGTCATAGCCCCAACTCCATGTATTTCTAAACCAAATTGTGGGCAAGATGGTTAGCGGTGCTGCTTTTTTGTATCTGTTGTGGGCTGTGATTTTTATCAATAAATCGTTCTCATCGGCTTTTGCATACTCTATATATATGTCAAAGTAACGGTTATCGTCAAAAACACCTGTATCTATTATTTCATATTCGCCATCATTTCGAGTACGCTTGCCATTTTCTTCTGATATTTTTGAATATGGAAATTTTTGCTGCGGATATTTATACAGCATTTTCATGTATGAGTGTGTAGGTGTGCTATCCAAATAATAGTACAGTTCTTTTACGTCTTCGCCATGGTTGCCTTCTGAACCTGTGAGACCAAAGTAGCGTTCTTTTAAGATAGGGTCATGGTGATTCCAGAATGCAAACGCCATACATATATGTCCTTTGTTGTCTGAAATACCTCCAATTCCTTCTTCTCCCCAGCGATAGGCATAAGAACGAGCGGCATCGTGCGAGATAAAACCCCATGTATCGCCCCAATGGCTGTAGTCTTCACGGACAGTTCCCCATTGGCGTTCGGCGAGATATGGCCCCCATTTTTTCCAGCCTTTGTTGTCATTTCTTAGTTTGAGTCGTTTTTTTTCTGCCGTTTCGTTCATTCTCGTGGTATGGGTTGGGACGTGTGCTGCATTTGAGGTAATTAAAACGTAAAATTAACAGAATTTAGACCAAAAGCCGTAACAATCACAATCTGTCTTTAACTTTGTGGTTATGAACTGGACTACCTTTTGGGCTTTGTGGCTATATCGCTATCGTAAATACACTTATATATTCAGAGAATCGTGCCTTGGTTGGGTAGATGTTATTAAGTTTTGGTTTCTAAAAATCAAAATTCAGAGACCACTCATTGCCATTGTCAGAACCGAACACTTTGGCGACATTGTAGCTGCCGAACCCATCGCTCGGCAAGTGAGGGAATTGTACCCAACGGCATATATCGTTTGGTTTGTGAAGCCTGTTTTTGCAGAATTAGTAACTAACCACCCCGAAATAAACAAAGTCTGGCGGCAAAGTTCTGTTTTGAGGCGTATAATCGTCTGTCAGTCAGGTATTTTTAATCAAGTTTATAACTTAGAATTTTGGCAAAGTAACCTCGACACTGTTACCAATCGTAAACATGAAAACTTGATTGCAGTCCAAAAAAATATTACTGTTTTTAATTATTTTAGTAAACACAATTTACTCCATACCTTTCAGACAGTAGGCGGGTTGCCGATTGAAGACAGTATTGCGCCACGAGTTTACATTCCAGATTATATTAAAATAAAAATAAATGAACTCAATTTACCCAAAAATCTGGTTGTCGTACATTGTAATTCTAACTTTGATGCCAAAGATTGGACTGTCGAAAACTGGGAGCGGCTCATTGAGTGGCTAATTGGACGTGGCTTTGAGGTAGCTGAGATTGGCTTAAAAAGCAAGAACACCATCAGCAACCCCAAATATACAAATCTCTGCGGTCAGTTTTCGATTTTGGAGACTGCCGAAGTCATTGGCCAAGCCAAGTTTTTTGTGGGTATTGACAGCGGCCCAGCACATCTGGCCAATGCTGTTGGTGCTTATGGTATTTTATTGATTGGTCGTTTGAATAATTTTGAAGGGCAGATGCCTTATTCTGGCCAATACCAAGACGGCTCAAACGCTACTATCATCAGGCAAGCAGGCCGCACTTGCGCTGAGTTTGATTATGATTTTGTTCAGAAACAGATTGGTTCTATTCTGTGAGTTTGGTAAGATTGCGATATTATGAGTTTTCGATTTAGGTATTATTCTATATTTTTGTAGGTCAATAAAAAAAATCACACATATAAGTTGTTATAAATGAAAGTATTAAAATTTGGCGGTACGTCGTGCGGCTCTGTCGAGAGTATCAAACAAGTGGTGTCGATTCTCAAAAAAGAAATCGAAAGCGGTCAGCGTATTGCAGTTGTTTATTCGGCAATGGGCGGCGTAACCAACAAACTCATCGAAATAGGGCGTATGGCTACGACCAACAAAAACTCGACTGAATATTTGGAAATGCTCAAATTGGTTGAAGATAGGCATTTTACGGCTGTACGAGGTTTGATTGATGTCAAAAACCAAGGAAGCGCCATTGCCAAAGTGCGAGGATTGATCAATGAATTAGAAGATTTGTTAAAAGGAATACATTTATTGAGAGAGCTCTCGCTGCGGTCGTTGGACTTGCTGATGAGTTTTGGGGAGCGGCTTTCGACTACTATTATTACAGAAGCACTCAAAAGCAATGGTGTTGATGCCGACTTTTGCGATGCCCGCACCTTGATTCAAACTAACAATCATTATAGCTATGCCGAGGTAAATTTTGAAATAACTAATGCTCAAATCAAGGCACATTTTGAGCAAAAAACGGCTTTGCAATGTATCACGGGTTTTATTGCCTCAACGGCAGACGGCATCACTACAACCCTTGGGCGAGGTGGTTCGGACTATACAGGTTCAATTTTTGGCGCAGCTCTCAATGCCGAGGTAATTGAGATTTGGACAGACGTGGACGGCATGATGACGGCTGACCCTCGCAAAGTACCGAACGCTTTTACGATTCCGACTATTACCTATGCCGAGGCGATGGAGTTAAGTCATTTTGGGGCAAAAGTTATCTATCCCCCCAGCTTGCAGCCTGCATTTAGTAAAAATATTCCTCTAAAAATACTAAATACTTTTAATACGGCTTTCAAAGGAACGACCGTGAGCCATAGCGCCGAAGAAACCCCTTATGCCATAACGGGTATTAGCTCGATTGATGACATTGCGCTCGTAAACGTGCAAGGTAGCGGTTTGGTGGGAGTCGCTGGTGTATCGGCACGGTTGTTTTCGGCACTTTCCAGACATAAAATTAGTGTTATTCTTATTTCTCAGGCTTCGTCCGAACACTCAATATGTTTTGCCATTGACCCCAAACAAGCCGACCGAGCCAAAGAAATATTAGATGGTGTTTTTGCGCCAGAAATAGCCGCTGGCGATATTGACAGAGATGGTATTCAGATAGATAAAAGCCTGTCAATCATTGCAATAGTAGGCGAAGGCATGAGACGCAGTACGGGAGTGTCAGGTAAGTTGTTTACGGCATTAGGCAAAAATGGTATCAACGTCATTGCCACAGCACAAGGCTCGTCCGAATTGAATATTTCGGTAGTGATTGGCAAAAAAGATTTATCAAAAGCCCTTAATGCCATTCATGGGGTATTTTTTCAGTCAGAGGCTCGTACACTCAACTTGTTTTTGGTCGGAACGGGGCTAATTGGCGGTGCATTACTTGAACAGTTGGCAAAACAAGCTACCTATTTGAAAAAAGAAAAATTACTCAAAATAAACTTAGTAGGAATAGCCCGAAGCAAAAAAATGTTGCTCAACCTTGATGGTATTGATCTCAAAAATTGGCGACAAGAAATGGACGAAGATGGTAAAACTACAAGCCTGACGGCTTACGTACAGCGAATCCGTGAATATAACTTACCGAATAGCGTTTTTATAGATTGTACGTCTGACAAAGAAATTACAGAATTTTACCACGAACTCCTCAACGCAAGTGTGTCGGTTGTTACGCCCAACAAAGTAGCCAACTCGGGGTCGTATTCTGACTATAAACAATTACAGAAAACGGCTATTGAGCGTGGTGTCAAGTTTTTGTATGAAACCAATGTAGGTGCAGGGTTGCCGATTATCAATACCATTCAGGGGTTGATAGCGAGTGGCGATAAATTTATAAAAATTGAGGCTATATTGTCGGGAACGTTGTCTTTTATTTTCAATAATTTCAAACCCGACACGGCTTTTGTCGATATTGTGGCCGATGCCAAAGCCAAGGGATATACCGAACCAGACCCACGAGACGACCTCAGCGGTATGGACGTAGCTCGCAAGATTTTGATTTTGGCCCGTGAAACTGGCCTCCCACTCGAACCATCGGACGTAGTGATTGACCCGATTTTACCAAAAAACTGCCTCGAAGCTAAGTCAGTAGATGCCTTTTTTGTGGAATTGCAACAATCAGATAATTATTTTGCTAACCTGATTGACAAAGCAGCCAAAACGGGAGGTGTACTGCGATACATTGCGAGTTTAGAAAATGGAAAAGCAACACTCAAATTGACGACAGTAAGCCCAGACCACCCTTTTTATTCGTTATCTGGTGCCGACAATATTGTATCGTTTACAACCGACAGATACAACACCCGACCACTCGTTATCAAAGGTCCGGGCGCAGGAGCAGCCGTAACAGCTTCGGGTGTCTTTGCAGATATTGTGAGTATTGGTAGTTATTTGGGATAAATTAGCCAATCGTTTTTTCAGTTCCATCTTCCAAAACATATACAAATTTATTGCCCTCAAATCTAAACGTTTTATAGACATCTTTTACCGTGTCTAATAGCTTGACAGGTTTGTCGTTTACAATTTTGTAGAGAATAAGCCTGTTTTTGGTCTGAAATCGTGTGCTATTTTTGGTTAAAAAAACAATGGCATTCTGCTGCTTGTTCCATTCAATGGTTTCCATTTTTTCACTACAATCAAAATTACAGGTCAAAAATAAAAATGTTTCGACACAAGTTATGCAGCTAAAAAAGTAGTTATTGCCAACACCAATATTTTTCTCAATAATATACTGTGTGCCATTTTCTGATATTATTTTTTGGCTTTTTACTGTTTCTTTTGATACACTTTCTTTCGTTAAATCTTCATCTGTAAGAAATGGGCCTTTACAGGCAATAAGCAAAAAGCAAATATTTACCAATATTATTAAATTTTTCATAGTTTTAGCAATTACACTGTTTGCGCCTTTGTTGGTGTTTTCACCAACAACTCGGACGGTAGCTTGTTGGTGAAAATACCAACAAAAGTAGAAAAAAACACAGTTTTTAAGCACAAACTTGAGAATTGTACGATTGCCTTTTGCGCCTTTGTTGGTGTTTTCACCAACAACTCGAACGGTAGCTTGTTGGTGAAAATACCGACAAAGGCGCAAGGCAGCAAGTTAAGTTCGTTCATAGAGCAAAGTTAAACACTTTTCCCTTAGCCTGACGGCTATGGTGGAGACACCCGACAGCTCGTAAACGTAAAATAGTTCCAACTCTCATAGTAACTACCAAACTTTATTTTGCGGCTATTTGCTTTTTATAATTATCAAATACACCAATTACCTTGTTTCGGTGGTACTGAAAGAACTTGTATTTTGTGCCATCTGCCATAACTACTAAAAGACGATTGGGGAAAATCAAATATAAATTGCGCCGTTTAATCGCTTTTACATCGGCCCACGAAATTTTTATAGGCTTTATCAGATAGTTATTGCAAGCAAATATTTTGTTTAACATGACATTGCCCCTATAACAGTCCTTATTGGGCATGTACAATAGACTATCTGCTTTAACAGTCAGTAAACCACTATTTGGAAAAAATAGAGCGGGGGTAATCAGCCCAGATGGCATCTCGTCTATACTACCGCTTGACTGACAATAAGCCACTTTGGTAAGTAGCAAAACCAAAAATAAATTTTTCATGATTATATATATTGCGCCTTTGTTGGTATTTTCACCAACAACTCGGACGGTAGCTTGTCGGTGAAAATACCAACAAAAATAGAAAAAAATGCACAGTTTTTAAGCACAAACTTGAGAATTGTACGATTGCCTTTAAGTCCCAATTTTTCACCAATACGGTTTTTATAATTGGCTATACTTTTGGGGCTGACGCACATAGCATCGGCCACTTCCTCGTTGGTCGGGTCGG
>JAYVJH010000176.1:0-7350 GCA_043769455.1 Runella sp.
AAAATATTATTAACAACAGACCCAGAAAAAGACATGGCTATTTAAGTCCAATTCAAATATTTAACCAAAAAGTTGCATTTATTACTTGAATGTAGCAATTAATAGATAAAAACAAAGCATTTTTTGTTAATACCTCCAAATCTTTCATATAAACTTTATATTTAAGTCATCGAGTGGCATCATAACCGCAAGCCAAAGATCTTGATTATACTAAAAATCCACGGCTTTGTATGTCTCAATAAAATATCTTGACTAACAAAACCGTGGATTCTATTTTTTTATCCGCTCTATTTATCCCAAATCAAAGTCTTTTGAGTTGCGTTTACGCTCGTTTTCATCGAGGTAAATTTTCCTCATTCGCATATTGAGTGGCGTAATCTCTAAGTATTCATCTTTCTGGATATATTCCATTGATTCTTCTAACGAAAAATTGATTTTTGGTGCAATCCTCACGTTGTCGTCAGTACCTGATGCACGCATATTAGTCAATTTTTTGGTTTCTTGTAGGTTTACTACAATATCGTTGGGGCGGTTGTGTTCGCCAATTACCATGCCCATATACAAGTCTTCGGAGGCACTAATAAAAAAACGGCCACGGTCTTGCAAACGGTCGAGGGCGTAGGGTGTCGATACACCCGTACCTTTTGATATAATCGACCCGTTGATACGACCAGGAATATTGCCCTTGAAGGCTTCGTAGGCCGTAAATCGGTGCGACATCACGGCTTCGCCTTGTGTGGCAGTAAGCACGTTTGAGCGCAAGCCAATCAAGCCACGAGACGGAATACTAAACTCTAAGTGCTGCAAGTCGCCTTTGGGTTCCATTATCAGCAATTCGCCTTTGCGTTGGGTGGCGAGTTCTATTACTTTACCTGCGCTCTCTTCGGGTACATCTACTACCAACGTTTCGATTGGCTCTAATTTATGGCCATTTTCGTCTTCTTTAAAAATCACCTGTGGCTGGCCTACTTGTAGCTCGTAGCCCTCACGGCGCATGGTTTCGATGAGTACTGATAGGTGCAAAATGCCACGGCCAAATACCAAAAATTTGTCTTCGGTATCGGTTGGCTCTACCCGCAAAGCCAAGTTTTTCTCGGTTTCTTTCATCAGGCGGTCACGCAGGTGGCGAGAGGTTACGAACTTGCCATCTTTACCAAAAAACGGCGAATTGTTAATCGTAAACAACATATTCATCGTAGGCTCATCGACCGAAATACGTGGCAGTGCCTGCGGGTTGTCCATGATAGAGAGTGTGTCGCCAATATCAAAATCTTCGATACCAGTAATAGCGCAGATTTCACCAGACGATGCCTCGGTTACTTTTTGTTTACCTAATCCTTCAAAAACCTGCACGTCTTTGATTTTCGACCGCTTTATGCTGCCGTCGGCTTTCATCAACGCTACTTGCTGGCCTTCTTTGAAAGTACCTCTATGCACACGTCCAATGGCGATACGACCTACAAATGAACTATAATCGAGCGATGTAATTTGCATTTGAGACTCACCCTCATTGACAGGCGACGGTGGAATACTCTCCACAATTACGTCTAACAGGTGAACAATATCAGTAGTTGGTGTTCTCCAGTCTGGCCCCATCCAACCTTGTTTTGACGAACCAAAAACGGTAACAAAGTCAAGTTGCTCTTCGGTAGCACCAAGGTTAAACATCAAATCAAACACTGCTTCATGTACTTCGTCTGGGCGGCAGTTGGGCTTATCTACTTTATTGACAATCAATACTACTTTCAAACCCAAATCGAGGGCTTTGCCCAACACAAAACGAGTTTGGGGCATTGGTCCTTCAAAAGCATCGACCAATAGCACTACGCCGTCGGCCATTTTTAATACACGCTCTACCTCACCGCCAAAGTCGGAGTGGCCTGGGGTGTCTATAACATTGATTTTTACGTCTTTGTACCGAACCGATACGTTTTTGGAAGTGATAGTGATACCACGCTCACGTTCTAAGTCGTTGCTGTCTAATATTAAGTCGTCGAATTGTTGGTTTTCACGAAAAATTTTCGAGGCATGAATAATTTTATCGACCAAAGTAGTTTTGCCGTGGTCAACGTGCGCAATAATGGCAATATTACGGATAGATTGCATTGTTTTTTTGTTTTAAGCCGCAAAGGTACGACATTTCACTCAAAACCCAACAAACCACCCTCCACATGATAAAAATGTTTGTCGGCCAACTCCTCAGCCCTACCATAATCTTTGACTGCAATACGAGACCTCACCCCATTGGCGCATACCACAACGATATGGTCGTAGTTGGTCAATAAATGCCGCTTGGCTCTGATGTCGGGCATTGGTATATTGACACCACCGACGTTAAACTCTTCAAACTCCCATTCGTCTCTTACATCAATCAAGACAGCGTTTGCTTGCGTCAGCACTTGCTCAATGTCGTCTGTCAAAATTGCCTTGTAATTCATAGCTTAAGTAGTTGCGAGATGCGAGATGTGGGTGTTTGTACTTTGCATTTATTGAAAAAAACCATTTGACCCCGAAATTTCTAAAATCAGTTTATACCCAAACATACCTGCTGGGGTTTGATAGCCTGCTGCCCCTTTTGTTGCCAGTACTTTTTGGGCAATATGTACCGCTGCCTCAGCCGTTAGTTTGTAGCCTTCTACCGTTTCTAATCTTGCCTCTATGCTTTTGTTTTGAGCGTTGGTAACTTTACCCCAAATCAACGATTGTCCGTTTTGGTTTTGACTTTCGGTTGGCCCCGTTATTTTTTTGTCAATATATGCCTGTAATTGTTGTTTGACAAGATTTGTTCTTAGAATTGGATTGAACAAAAACTGAAATTTCATGGCAAAGTACGCACTTTTGGCTGTGCCAGTATATACTTCTATGTTAGGAATGTGCGTAGTATGATATGCCGTAGAAACGTCGCCCCAGGGAATGGTCATGGCAAATTGTTTGAAGGGGCCAAAATCAATTTCTTGCCCTTTGTGTCCGCTGGGTTTGGCCACAATAACACCATTTTCTCGTACAGCCCCATCGCCACCCAAGTTTTCGAGAACAGTGGTCAGCGTTCCGTGCGAAATGCTCCCACCTACACTCACAAAAGCTAATTGTAGATGTGTGGCATCGGGAAGCTGCGTATGTAGGTATTTGGCCATGCAGTCGGTTGGTACAACATCAAAACCCACGCCTGGCATGAGTATAATCTCGTTTTTTAGGGCTTGCTCATCGTATAATTTTACCATTTCAAAAACCGCTAACTCGCCCGTAATGTCCAAATAATGTGTTTTGGCCATCAGGCAGGCTTCTACCATAAGTTTGGCAGTTTGGCTAAAAGGCCCAGCGCAATTAAGTACCAATGGAAACTTTTGGAGATAACTTACTAATTCTGCTTGATTGTCCAATCCAAACACCAAATATTCCAGACCCATTTTTTCGGCAATGGGTTTAATTTTATGCTCTGTTCGCCCAGCAAGTATGGGCTTCAAACCTTGCTTAATGGCCAATTCAACAATCAGCTTGCCTGTGTAGCCATTGGCCCCGTATATTAAAAATGACATCGTTTTTAGAATATTTAGATTTGATGTTGTGATTTGACAACCCTCGAAGAGTTGTCAAATCCGTCAGGTTATGGTTTATTGATATTTCAAAAAACCATCGTTCAGCTTTCCTTTTTTTATCAAAAAGAAATCTTTTATGTAGTTTTCATACACTTTCCATGGTTTTTTTGAGCCTTGTTTTGGCATTATGTCTTGCCCTCGTAAAATATATCCAGCATCAAAATCTAAAAGTCGTTGGCTTTCAAATTGATTTGCATCAAACACGGGCGTACAAATTTTATAGTTTTTTTGATACATATAATTGAGTAATCTGGTAACAAAATGACCGACCAAATCTACTTTCAACGTCCATGAAGCGTTGGTATAGCCAATCGCTGTTGCAAAATTAGGCACACCACTCAACATAGCCCCACGGTATAGGTGCGTTTGGGAATTGACTAACTCTCGGCCATCAATCGTCATTTTTGCCCCACCAAAAGTTTTTAATACCAAGCCAGTAGCCGTAATTATGATGTCGGCATCTAATTGCTGTCCTGAATCTGTCATAATACCTGTGGCATTAAAGTTCTTGATGGTATCGGTAACGATTTGGGCTTTATCGGTTTTTAGGGCTTCCAAAAAATCATTGTCAGGTACAACACACAGGCGTTGGTCCCAAGGCTTGTAATGGGGCAAAAAATGCCGTTCTTCATATTTGTTGCCCAAGTATTTTTTAATATCGCCCAACAATATTTTTTTTATAAGTTTTGGAAACTTGCGGGCTAATTGATAAAAACCGATACTAAACAATACGTTCTTTCTACGAATAGCCTTGTGTGCTACGCTACTGGGCAATACTTTTTTGAAAAAATCAGCAATTTTGTCTTCACTCGGCAGGTTGGCAATGTAGGTGGGCGAGCGTTGTAGCATCGTAACTTTTTGTGCTTTTTTGGCCAATTCTGGTACCATGGTTATAGCCGTAGCACCACTACCAATAATTACGATTTGTTTATTAGCATAATCTAAGGAAGTATCCCAGTGTTGTGGGTGAACGATAATACCTGCGAAGGCTTCTTCGTTGGCAAACCGTGGGCGGTAGCCGTTATCGTAGTCGTAGTAGCCCGTGCAACTAAACAAAAAACGACAACTGATTTTTTCTGACTTTTGGGTATCGGCTTGCTCAACGTTCAATGTCCATGTGGCATTTGTTGAATCCCAGGCGGCATCTGTTAGTTTTGAGTTTAGTTGTATTTTGTCGTTGAGGTTAAATCGTTCAACGGTCTCTACAATATAGGCCAAGATGGCTTTACCTTCAGAAATCGACTTTTTGTTTCGCCAAGGATTGAACGAAAACCCAAAAGTGTACATATCAGAGTCTGACCGAACGCCTGGATATTTGAACAAATCCCAAGTGCCACCAATCGAAGCCCTGCCTTCGATGATTTTGAAACGTATTTGAGGGCAATTAGTTTGTAAATGATAAGCCGTACCAATGCCCGACAAACCCGCCCCAACAATAACGACATCGTAATCTAAGTTTGAATTTTGCATAACAAATATTTTACTGAATCAGTGGTGTTGAAATTAAACTATAAGTTTCGATAAAATTTATACTTGACGGCGAGTAATATTAGCTATTTTTGGCACAATATCAATGTTTTTTCGCACAACTATTCGCATGATTGTTATTTATTGATAAAATTTACGTCACAGGCATATCTATTTTTGGTTATTTTGTAATAATATACTAATTTTATTTCTCAAAACTTCTATACATGCGATTCAGATTTACATTACTATTGATATTTGGTTGTGCCTTGACACAGCTTTTGTATGCCCAACAAATAAATAAGCGATACGAGCTTGGAATATTGGTAGGGAACTCAGGCTATTTGGGCGACCTCAACAAGTCTGATTTTTTCTCAAAACAACCACAGGCCGGTGTGGGTTTATTGGGGCGTTATTATTATAACGAACGGTGGACGTTTAGAGGTGGCTTGACTTTTGGTAAACTAACAGGTAGCGATGCCAACTTTGCAGATCGTGCGGGGAGGGGGTTCAAAACTGCATCGCCCATTACCGACCTATCAGCTACTGTTGAGTGGGATTTTTTCGGTAAAAAACGTTTTAGTTACGACACCGCCACCTATCAAGTCAAGTTCAAAAGAACTCTCTCGCCCTATTTCTTTACAGGTCTGGGTTTAGGATTTACCAGTCCCAAAGCAGATTTTACTGGTACGCCCACCACGTTGGCTGTCTATCGGCAGGGGGCAGTTGCCGACCAAGCTGCCAAATATTCAAGTACTAATATTGTCGTTCCGTTTGGCTTTGGTATCAAATACGACATCAACGAAAACTTTGTTATTGCGCTCGAAGCAGGATTTAGATTTGCATTTTCTGACTATTTAGACGGTATTAGCCAAGGTGCAAATCCCGCTCGAAATGATAAATACAAGCTATCGGGACTGACAGTTACATATAGATTTGACAAAAAAGATACCGACAAAGACGGTATTCCAGACGAAACCGACGGCTGCCCCAAACAACCAGGGTCTGTCAAGCTCAATGGCTGCCCAGACTTTGACAAAGACGGTGTGGCCGATAAAGACGATGAGTGTCCCGAAGTATTTGGATTGATTCCGCTCAAAGGCTGCCCCGACAACGACAGCGATGGCATAGCCAACCAAAACGACGACTGCCCAGATGCTTATGGAAGCCTGACACTCAAAGGCTGCCCAGACAAAGACAAAGATGGCATAGTAGATAAAAACGACACTTGCCCAGATGCGGCAGGCTTGGTAGAATTTGGTGGCTGCCCAGATACAGACAAAGACGGTATTGCCGACAAAGACGATACTTGCCCAACTTTGGCGGGAACAGCCCAAATGAAAGGCTGCCCCGACACTGACAACGATGGTGTGGCCGACAAAGATGATACTTGCCCAACAATAGCGGGTACATTGGCTGGTTGCCCAGATACTGACAAAGATGGCATTGCCGACAAAGACGATATGTGTCCAGATGTGGCAGGAATTGTTGCATTTAATGGTTGCCCAGATACTGACGGAGATGGTGTGCCAGACTCGAAAGACAAACAGCCAACTGTGGCAGGTAAACCCGAATTTGAAGGTGCTATTGATGCCCCAACATTGGCCAAACTAATAAAAGCCGAAGGAAAATCTAAATCGCTCGTAATAACACCAAAAATACCGGCCTTGACAACAACTTCTATCCTATTTGAATTAAACAAAATAGAAATTCAGTCAATGTATGCGGTAATATTGGACGGTGTGGCCGCAACAATGGCAACAAACCAAACATATAATCTCAGAATTGCTGGCCATGCAGACGAAATAGGCAGTAATGAAATCAACCAAAAGCTATCAGAAAAGCGTGCTGAGGCTTGTTTTGATTATTTATTGAGTAAGGGTGTGGCTGCCAATAGAATGTCGTTTGGTGGGGTTGGCGAAAAAATGCCCGCAGCATCTAATGCCACAGAGCAAGGCCGCCAACAAAATCGCCGTGCGACAATAGAAATAATAGTAAAATAAAATGGTTTAGCCATGAGCCTATAATATTAGTCATGCCCAAATCAACGAAGATTCATAAGTAGTCGTGAGTATATACTTAAATACGCGCTACTACATAGACTCTAAAACCATTGCCCAATTTTTGTTGATTTTTGAATACTAAAAGTCAAAGATTGTGTATGAAATAGATTGACAATACCTATTGCAACTGAAAACTCTACAGATTTCTTAAATGGCAAAAAACGGTGTAAATTTACCTTCAAAAAAGAACACAATGGATAACTTACAAAGCTATTTCACAAATT
>JAYVJH010000177.1:0-1614 GCA_043769455.1 Runella sp.
TCCAACCCAAAAACTGGGTACGTTTTCTGTTTTTAGTCTAAATGGTATAAGTGGAATTGGTTTTGAGCCAAGCACAGATGCCAGTTTTTATAGTAGCAATTCCGAAAACCTAAATTACAAAACACGAATGAACGTAATTGGGGTTTCTAATACTTTGTTTTATGGTAACAAAACTTACGGCAAACTAACGCTTTCGGTATCACGAGCGGGTGTGCTGAGTGGCGTTGATGCCATTACCAAGACAGGCGACAAGATTTTGATTAGACCCGAATACCGTGAAGATTCTTACGAACAACGTACTGCACTAAATTATATGTTCAATACCAAGTTCAATGCCAAAAATACTCTGACCGCTGGAGTTATCATCAATAATATGAGCATGCACTATTTGGATAGTAGCTACAACGAAAAAACAAAAAAGTTTATCACTGGCCGAGACTTTGATGGCAATGCAGCGTTTGTGCAGGCATACACCAACTGGCAATGGCGGCCTTCAGATGCACTGACGGTCAATACTGGCTTGTATTATCAACGTTTTGCGCTCAATGGTAGTCAGTCGCTCGAGCCACGATTGGGCTTACGCTACAATGCCAGTCCACGGGCGAGTTTTAGTTTGGGGCTTGGCCGCCATAGCCAGCTACAAGGCTTACAGATATACTTCAACAAAAAACAAACTGGCGCAACGACATACACACAACCCAACCAAAATCTGGGTTTCACGTTTAGTAATCATGCCGTTTTGGGTTATCAGCAGCAGCTATCGGCTCGTACATCGCTCAAATTAGAAAGCTACTATCAGGCATTATCTGGTGTACCCGTAGATGCCAAATCGTCGGCTTTTTCGTTGGTCAATTCAGGTAGCGATTTTGGAGTGGTGGACAGAACTGACTTGCTAAACAACGGCACGGCTCGCAACTATGGCATAGACTTGACCCTCGAACGTACTTTTGATAAATATTATTACCTTGTTACGGCATCGGTTTTTGAGAGTAAATACAAGGGTAGTGATGGTGTGGAGCGCAATACATTTTATGCGGGGCAATATGTGGCCAATGTATTGGCTGGTCGGGAGTTTGGGGTTGGCAAAAAGAGCGTATTGGCTTTTGATACCAAAGTTACAGTGGCTGGCGGCAAGCGTTTTACACCCATTGACCTCGAAGCCTCTCGCAAGGCAGGTGGTACGGTGAGAGATACTGACCGTATTTTTGAAGGACAATTCAAAGACTATTTTAGAGCCGATGTCAAAGTTACACTCCGTAGAAACGGTAAAAATATCATGCAAGAGTGGTTTGTGGACATCAATAATGTGCTAAATACGGCTAATATATTTGGGCAAAGCTACAGCCCCAGCAAAAACGCCATCACAACGAGTTATCAACTGGGACTTTATCCAAATATCAATTATAGAATTGTGTTTTAGTGGCGTTTGGTAGGTGTATTTATCAATTTTAATTTTGTAGTAGTTTTTCTGTTTTTGAAAGTAAAACCTACATAACTGTATTTGCTATCTTAATGAGCTGAAAACTCTACAGATTTCTTAAATGGCAAAAAACGGTGTAAATTTACCTTCAAAAAAGAACACAATGGATAACTTACAAAGCTATTTCACAAATT
>JAYVJH010000178.1:0-3826 GCA_043769455.1 Runella sp.
ACTCGGTTTTTGAAAGGCTTTGGTACGGGGTATTTTCCGTTTTATGGCCGCAATAAAAAGAGTTTGGCCATAGATATAAAATCAGACGAAGGCCGAGAAATAATCAATAAACTTGTAGCAACAGCCGACATCGTTGTCGAAAACTTTGGGCCAGGCACAATGGAACGATTGGGCTACGGTTACTCACATCTGACATCTGACAACCCACGCCTTATTTACTGCTCGCTAAAAGGCTTCTTGTCAGGCCCTTATGAAAATCGGCACGCCATGGACGAGGTGGTGCAGATGATGGGCGGACTTGCTTATATGACTGGCCGCCCCAACGACCCACTGCGTGCTGGCACGTCGATTGTGGATATTACGGGCGGAATGTTTGGCTATATTGGTATATTGACGGCACTTTACGAGCGAGCCACAACGGGCAAAGGCAAATTTATAAAAAGTGCATTGTTTGAAACTACCGCCTTTCTGATGGGCCAGCACATGGCTTATTCTGCCCTGACCAACGTACCCGTGCCGCCCATGCCTGCCCGTGTGAGTGCGTGGAGCGTGTACCGTATTTTTGAAACGGCCGACAGTAATTCGGTTTTTGTAGGTATTATTTCAGAAAAACATTGGGAACGGTTTTGTGTAGCCTTTGACCGACCTGACTGGCTCACTGACCCCAAACTCAAAACTAATAACGACCGCATCGGTGAGCGAGACTGGTTTTTGCCCGAAGTTGAAAGTACTCTAAAACAATTTACCAAAGCCCAAATCATAGCCAAATGCGAAGCCGCCGACATACCTTTTGCACCCATAGCCAATGTCGAAGATCTCTTTGAAGACCCACAACTCAACGAAGGCGGTAGCTTACTGACAACCACACTGCCCGACGGAACAGTTACAAAACTACCCAAGTTTCCGCTGGAATACCAAGATGCCAACTATGAAGTATATCAAAACCCACCCCAAATTGGAGAACATACCAAAGAGATTTTGATAGGATTGGGCATGGGAGAGAGAGAGATTGAGGAGTTAAAATCAAAGGGAGTTATATTTTAAAAACAATGAGTGAATTAGAAATTGCATTAGTGATTTATAGAAACTTACTCAAAAAAATTGAGAATGGCGTGATTCCCGTAACTATGCGCTCAAAAGTAATGATTGGTACTGTACAAGATGACCCATTTGATAATTGGATATACTCAGAAATTGATAACTCACTACCAGACAATTTTGAGATATTTCATTCTGGTTCGCTAACGACCCCCGATTTGGTGATAAGAAATACCGAAACAGGCATTATGATTGGTTTGGAAATCAAAAAACTAATTCAAAAATCAAATGGGAGTGATTCAAGAGGTTTGACGATTGATTACAATAGTTGTCTTCCTTGCGGTTCAACGTTTGTGAAAGTTGGAATAGAAACCGTTATCATACCGTGTTTTTATCTATTTGCCTTGCTTGATTCGAGCAGTCAAAATATTGTGACGCTTATTTTCTTAGATGGAGACTTTTTGAATTATGATTTTGAACTTCATAAAGAATCTAAATATTCAAATTACACTGAATATAATCATGGGCCGTATAATGAAGGTTCAATAAGACATCGAAAAATATACACTTATCCCAATCCTCTTAATTCAAAAATTGCCACGTTTCACTTAAACTTTATTTTTGTAGCTAAGAAAAAAGACTTAGAAGTACTGAAAGAAGATACGAATATTACGGCTCAAATTATTAGAAAAGATAAATACGAAAACTCATTTTACTACCTAATAAAAGACGAATCGACTGTAAATCAATTAGATAAAAATAAACAATTAGATACAATTCAGGGTATTTTTGATGCTTGCAAACAACGTTTGCCCAAAGAACGCACTGCCTCTGTTCCTATTTTACCTCATTTAAAATCGTAGCCAGCTATGTTTGAAATAGAAAACGAAAATAAATCTGACTATACATTTTTAGGGCTTTTTGCAGGTGCTGGTGGAATGGATTTGGGCTTTGAACTGGCTGGTTTCGAGCATACAGAGTCAAATGAGATATTAGATTATGCTGTAAAAACCTTAAAACTAAATCGTCCAAATTGGGATATAGTTGGTGGAGACGTAAGAGAATATATACCGACTTTTAAGAAAAATTTAGATGTACTTTTGGCGAATTTTCCTTGCCAAGGCTTTTCGTTGGGGGGCAATCGTAACGAAACAGACGAACGAAATACGCTATATCGTGAAGTAGTACGAATTGCCAAAACCATGCAACCTCGGATAATTGTGATGGAAAATGTACTCAATCTCAGGACGATGTACCACCCAGAAACGGGTAAGCCTTTTGCTCAACAAATTGAAAACGAACTAAAAGCCATTGGTTATACCACTATTTTTGATTTTTTTAGGGTTTCAGAACATGGCGTACCACAAACAAGGCGACGGTTTATTTTTGTGGCATTTAAAGACAATACAATCAATAATTTTAATTTTCCCCGAAAGCAAAAAGAAACAACTATCCACGATTTTGTTTTTGATTTGGGGCAAGATTTTTCTATTGAACTACCTAATCATAATCCAGAATGGGGTTTTAGAAGTTATGCCCACACCGAAACCAACGAGTTATATAGCGAAGATGCAATTGCTGTTCCGATACGGTTGAGTAGAACAGCCTCTGAGGGTAATCCTGTCAGAGGTTTTGACTCGCCTTTCCCAGCCATAGATACGGCCACTGTCTGGGGCTGGGCTTTGGGAAATGTACAGACAGAACGAATTGTGAAAGATAGAGAAGATGCCAAATATGTGAGAAATCCCGATTCTGACGCAAAACTGTGGCGAATTAAGGCCAGTAAAATTCGAGCGTTTACAGCCAGAGAATACGCCAGAATCCAGACCTTTCCAGATAGTTGGGTGTTTTGTGGTAACAATAAAAGAGAACTACAATTGCAAATTGGTAATGCTGTACCTGTAATTTTTGCTAAAAATATTGCGCTTAGAGTCAGAAAAGCATTAGAAATAACAGACGGTAAAATAAAAAACGAAATAGACGAGGGCGTGCAATTTTGCTTATTTTAAACCTTCGCACCTTTGTAGCAACAACAAATAATAAAACTATGACAGAAACAATAGAGTATATTACTCAAAAGATTGTAACTCGTTTGTCTATCATGCTCTCAAAGGAGGCAAACTGATTTATGCAAAATAAAGAGCAAATAGTACAAGCGTGGCTAACTAAGGCTGAACATGATTTAGGTACTGCTAAAATCACATTATTACATCTGCCTGAATACACTGATACCATTTGTTTTCATTGTCAGAAAGCAGTAGAAAAGTATTTAAAAGTATATCTAATTTATCTCGATACAGAATTTAGTTTTTACAGTTTATCATTTTTATATTCCTCATCGCTTTTGTGGCAACAACATTAAACCTAACAACAACTAACCAATCAATATGAAACCCCTTGACCTTATCCTTAAAAATGTACGTGTAGTACGACCAAACAAAACAGCCATAGACTTATTGGACTTAGGTATTAAAGACGGTAAGTTTACCAAAATCGCCCCGTATATCGACCCTGCCCAAGCCACCGAGGTCTTTGATGGCCAAAATCGTTTGGCGTTTCCAGGATTAGTCGATGCTCATATGCACACGGGTATATATGCACCATTAGGCGAAGATGCCGTTACCGAAAGCCGTGCGGCGGCCATGGGCGGTGTTACGAGCAGTCTCAATTATATGCGTACTGGCCAATATTACCTCAACAAAACGGGGCCATACGCTGAGTTTTTTCCAGAAGTATTGGAGGTTTCAGACGGGCAGTTTCATGTGGACTATGCCTATCATTTGGCTCC
>JAYVJH010000179.1:0-2272 GCA_043769455.1 Runella sp.
AACGCAGTTGGTGATGATGAAAGCCGATGTATTGAATATTTTTGAAACTATCAAAATTTGTACGCATTATAAACTCTCTGACGGCTCAATAACCGATAAAATGCCCTATGACCTCTGCGACAATGATGTAGAGCCTGTATATCAGGATTTTAAAGGTTGGTTTACATCGCTTGACGGCCTGCATACATTTGACCAAATGCCTCAAGAACTCAAAGACTATGTGGCGTTTTTGGAATCTGAACTACAACTCCCTATTACTTTCGTTTCGACTGGCCCAGACCGTGAAGCGTTGATTCATCGGATATGAAAACCTGTCTAATAATTGGTGCTGGTATGGCTGGGCTAACCGCAGCATTGGAACTACAAAAAAATGGCTGGGGCGTTACTGTCTTGGACAAAGGCCGTGGAGTGGGAGGGAGGCTTGCCACTCGCCGTATAGAAAATGGGCGAGCTGACCACGGCGCTCAGTATTTTTCGGCAAAAACATCTGATTTTCAACAGTTTGTAGCCGAGTTACAAACTGAATGCGTTTTGAGTGAATGGTATCTGGGGGAGAGCTTTCAGAATCCTCGTTTTATTGGCACAGATGGTATGAATGCCATTGCGAAGTATATGGCCAAAGATTTGAATATCAAAACCAACGAGAAAGTAGTCATGCTTTCTGGCGATAAACATGGCTGCGAAGTTGTTACAGAATTTGGAACACAATATAAAGCCGATCGCCTCATCATTACAGCCCCCGTGCCGCAAGTTCAGACATTGTTTGAAGACAGTCAAATAGACATCAGCGAAGTCGAAAAATTGGCTTTTGAGTTGGTCGATTATGCACCTTGTATTGCCGTTATGTTGTCGTTGAGCAGGCCAAGCAAAATGCCCCCGTCTGGTTTTTTGAAGTTAGATACAGGGCCAGTGGCTTGGGTTGCCGACAATTTTCAAAAAGGTATTTCTCCTCAAAAATATACCGTTACTATTCACGCCTCGGCTGAGTTTAGTAAATCACAATTTGAGTCCGACCAAAACCAAACAGGCCAAATGATGGTAGATTGTCTCAAAGAATGGATTGAGTCTGATAGTATTGAGAATATGTCGGTACATCGCTGGCGGTATAGTCTGGCCGAAAAGCGACATATTGAGCCGTTTGTTGTTTGTGGTCAATCATCGTTTCCAATCTTGATAGGCGGCGATGGTTTTGGTATGGGCAATGTTGAAGGGGCGTTTGTATCAGGTCTAAAAATGGCACAATATCTGACACAAATCTGACAATCGGAGTAGTTGTCAGTTCAAAAACTGCAAAAATGGCAGTAAAAACTAAAAAATAGTGATTGGCACAAAAAGTGATACCTTTGTTGTTGGAGATGTATTTAACAAAAACCATAAAATAATAGAAATTATGTCAGAAGTAAAAGTGAAGCCGTTGGCAGACCGTGTGTTGGTTCAGGCCGCACCTGCCGAAGAAAAAACAGCTTTCGGAATCATTATTCCAGACACTGCCAAAGAAAAACCGCAGCGTGGTGTAGTAGTAGCCGCTGGCCCAGGCAAAAAAGATGAGCCAATTACAGTAAAAGTAGGCGATACGGTATTGTATGGCAAATATGCAGGAACTGAAATCACGGTTGAGGGCAACGAATACCTCATCATGCGTGAGTCAGATATTTTTGCAATATTGTAAGTAGTGAAAAGTGATGAATGAAAAGTGAAAAACGATTTGTTATCGCCTACATTCTCAATTCTTAATTTTAAATTCTTAATTAAAAAAAACAATGTCTAAAAAAATATTATTTGACACCGAAGCTCGTGATAAAATAAAGAGAGGTGTAGATACATTGGCCAATGCCGTAAAAGTAACCCTCGGACCAAAAGGTCGCAATGTTATCATTGATAAAAAATTCGGCTCACCAGTTATCACCAAAGACGGTGTAACAGTAGCCAAAGAAATAGAGTTGAAAGATGCTATGGAAAACATGGGCGCACAACTCGTAAAAGAAGTAGCCTCAAAAACCGCCGATGCTGCTGGTGATGGTACAACAACCGCTACCGTATTGGCACAAGCGATTTATGCCATTGGTTCTAAAAACGTAGCCGCTGGTGCCAATCCAATGGATTTGAAGCGTGGTATAGACAAAGCCGTAGCTGCCGTAAACGCCAACTTGGCCGAGCAAGCACAGACAGTAGGCGATGATTTTAGTAAAATTGCACAGGTAGCCACTATCTCTGCCAACCACGATATTGAGATTGGCAATATGATTGCCGATGCCATGAAAAAAGTTGGTAC
>JAYVJH010000180.1:0-2400 GCA_043769455.1 Runella sp.
GTAGTTATCAGACGTTTCGCCTTTTGTCCAGAGTCGTTGTTTGCTACGACTAAAAAACGTAACTCGGTTTTCGGTGAGTGTTTTTTGATAGGCTTCATGGTTCATATAACCCAGCATCAGCACTTTATTGGTTTGGTCGTCTTGAATTACAACTGGCAACAGTCCATCGGTGGCTTTGTCAAAATTGGGAATACGTGTGTTTTGTTGAGTCATTGTTTTTTTGTAAAATATAAATTACGTCAGAACGGATTTATAACCTGCTCTTACGCTGGTGTAACATAAGCTGCCGTAATGCCGCCGTCCACCACAAACTCTGTACCTGTAACAAACGATGATTCGTCTGAGCCTAAAAACACACAGGCTTGCGCCATTTCTCGTGCTTCGCCAAAACGCCCCATCGGAATATGTACCAAACGGCGTTGTTTTTTTTCTTCGGTATTCAAAAACTTCATTAGCAACTCCGTTCGTAGTGGGCCTGGGCAAAGGGCATTGACTCTGATGTTTTCTCGGGCATGAATCACGGCCAACTCTCTCGACATCGACAGTACCGCCCCCTTGCTGGCTGTGTAGGCAATCTGTGGAGTGGCTGCGCCCAACAAAGCTACAAACGAGGCTGTGTTGATGATACTCCCGCCACCTGCTCGCTGCAAAGCTGGGATTCCGTACTTACAACCAAAAAACACACCCTTGACGTTGATATTCATCGTCAAGTCCCAGACCGACTCCTCGGTCGTCATGGCGTTGTCGTCGTCTGAGTGCATGATGCCTGCATTATTGAAAAGAATGTTGAGTTTGCCATAAGTTTGCTCGGCCACAGCTACCATATTTTGGCAGTCGGCGGCTTTTGATACATCGGCTCGCACATAAACTGCCCGACCACCAGCCGCCACAATCATATCGACAGTTTCTTGGCCAGCCATGTCATTGACATCGGCCACTACAATGGCTGCGCCTTCTTGGGCAAATAAAAGAGCGGTTTCTCGGCCTATGCCGCTACTACCGCCTGTGATGAGTGCTACTTTATCTTTGAGACGCATGAAAATATTGAATTATTGAGTTGTTGGGTTACTGAGTGAACATCTAACACTCTGTGTCCAAAACCAAAATTACGGCTTATTTATGAATCATTCCAAAATAAATAGCGTTTAATGTTCGTTGGTAGTTCATAAATTTATAAATCAATCAAAATCATGAAAAACTTAGTAGCATTTTTGTTCGTTAGTATGCTTTCGTTTGGGGCAATGGCCAAAGGCGAAAAAGAAGTAAAAATCAAGACATCGGCTATATGTGATATGTGCAAAGAGCGCATCGAAAAAAACTTAACACTCTCGAAGGGCGTAAAAGAAGCGGTTTTGGACTTAGAAACAAAAATCGTAACCGTCAAATACAATGATAAAAAAACTGACGTAGGCCAGCTTAAAAAAGTAATTACAGCCACAGGCTACGATGCCGACGAAATAATGGCCAACCAAAAAAGCCACGACAAACTACCAAGTTGCTGCCAAAAAGGAGCAGAGCCACACCATTAAAAAATAAAAACTATGCTAAGTAGTTAAGCAAATTTATTTCTGCAATAAACGAATGTAATCTACTGATAAGCAACACCATATACTAATAATTGTACGAGCGGTACCATCTTAATTGTGTTATCACTTATTACACAACTGCCCTTGTTTGTGCAAGTTTAACGCTTTATTTTGTTTTATAACCTACCAAAACTATGCTCGTTTGTGCCTGTCGATTGGGTGTAGAAGGCATATTTAAAAAATGGTTACATTTGCAAAACTGTGTTTAGCACTACTAAAACATGAATGAACCAATATATCCGTACAAAAAATCTGCTGGCGTTTTAATATTTGATTTCGAGAGTATTGGGCCTAATGGAATATCGAAAAAAAGATAGTTTACTCAGCCATTGAAGACTTATCAGATATTTTCAACTTATCACTTTTTGAAGTACTCGACGATGGCAGACTAGATATATATTTTGAGAGCAAAAATTAGGACCTACCCCAGATTATGGCAACGGTTCTGAGTACGATGAATATTTTTTTGCTCAATACCCCAACAAAAAAATAGCATTTACAGGGAGTACTGATAATAGAACAAGACTTTACCGAATCGTAATAAACAAACTATCACAACAATCCGAGGATATGTTTTTGGTAGAGGGCATAAGTGAAAATGGTTTATTTGAAAAACTTAGGCCGAACCAAAATTATATTGCGTATGTTATTTCACCGCTAATCGAACAATAACAATGACAAACACATCAAAAATAGGCATTCCTCGCAAATCTAACAAAGGGCAATTTTCTACACTTGACGAAGCTGTGCAGTTCAAAAATCAACAACTACTGAAAGTTTTTCAAAATATTGATTTGAAGACAACTCAAAGAAG
>JAYVJH010000181.1:0-4860 GCA_043769455.1 Runella sp.
ATATAAATTATTTCTATATTTGTAAAGAAAATAAAATCTAAAAAGATGCTCGCTACTATACAAGGCACATATCACAATGGCATTGTGTCATTTGACGAAAAACCACAAATTGATAAAGAAGTAAGAATACTGATTACTTTTTTGGACGATAGTACATTGTTAAATATAAAAAAAATACGGAAAGCAGGTGGACTAAAAGGGCAAATTTGGCTTTCTGACGATTTCAATGAGCCATTAGACGACCTCAAAGACTATATGTAACTATGCGATATTTATTAGATACCCAAACTATTATTTGGTTTGTAGAAAACAACAAAAGACTCTCACCGTTTGCCAAAAAACTGATAGAAGACAGTAATAATGATATTTTTGTTTGCCAATTTAGCTATATTGAAATGGCTATCAAAGAGGCTCTAAACAAATTGGTGCTACAAAATGGCCTAAAATCGTTTATACAAGAAGTAGAAAACCAAAATATTGAAGTGCTGACACTTAGGCAAAGTCATATCTTGGCATACGGCCAAATACCCTTGAATGAAAACCATAAAGACCCATTCGATAGAATGATTATGGCAACGGCCTTTGCCGAAGATATAACCATTATTTCGGTAGATGAAAAATTTAGCTGGTATTCTGGCTTAATAAATGTAGTTTGGTAGAATCCAAGTAAACAACCACAAAATGCAGGTATTCAAGATTAAACAACGAATTGATGCAACAACTCCTCGCCGAAAAAGACAAAACCATAGCCGCCCAGCAAGCCCAAATAGAGGGGTTGGGGAAGGCGTAACGTTCTGAAACCTATACGCTCGGTGGCCTGTGCTATGACTGGCCGTTCGCACCCAGCATATTTACACCATCTTTACCTATCTCGCACAGTTCCCGTAGCTGCGCCGTGCTATACTCGCTCCCATATTTACCACCATGAGTAGGCACGTTGGGACACACCAGGCCGACGATTCGGTCCATGCTGTCGAGTTGCTTGTAGTGGGGGAATGGTTTGGGCATAGTGTTTGGTTAATTTGCTGCCGCCAATGCCCTCACGTACCGCCCGATGTCTTTGTACGAATAGGGCGTTTTGAGTTGATGGCCGTTTATAAAAATCGTTGGCGTATATTCCAATCCTATCTGCTTGGCAAAGGCTTCGTGGGTTTCGTACTTTCCGTCGCCAGTGTTGATGTGCCTTATTCTTAGCTGCATCTCATCTTCAAAAAACGCTACCCAGTCGGTTAGTTCTTTGTGGGCATCTTGGCAAGGGCCACAGTGTGGGTTGCTTACCATCGTTACGACCACAGGCGCATCGACGTTTCCGATTTGGTCTTCGTGGGGCAGCAAACCCAACTCTACAAGTGGCTGTGCGGCCAACAACGCCATAAATAGCTCGCTGTTGTGTTGCCAAGCACTAACGATGTTCTCTAATGCTGGTACTTTACGGCTCTCAAACCAAGTGTGCCGAACCAAAAACCATAAACCCATACCAATCAAAAAAGTAGTTATGTTTTTGAGATAATCTACCTCCAAAAGATTTTGGATAGAAATGGGATTACCCAAAAACACAAAAGACTGCAACAGAAATATAGCTTGTATAAGTAAGCAAAGCACACACCATTTTTTGACAATAAACGCCTGATAATAAAGCGAATACGGAACAAATAGTAGTGTAAAAAATACAACTATTGCCGTAAACACATTGACCGAATTGATAAAAATGCTGAGAATGAGGCCAATAAAGTACACAATACCCACCTCGCTCCAACTCAACCAACCAAAGAGCTTTGCCCCCGATGATTGCGTAACTGAGCCACAATTATTTTCACTTTCTTTGTTTCCAAGACCACATATTTTTTGAACAATGGGCATGCTCACGCCCACTTCTTGAAGCAACAACAATACTGACACTCCAAGACCAAACCAAGCCAAAAGCCAGCAAATAGCCACCGGCCAAGTATTTGAATACCACAGACCAACAGCAAAAAACAAGGATAAACTAAGTACAGTTAGCCCTTTCTCAATTTGTTTGAGGCCCTCTTGGCGTTTATTGGCGGCGTAGTTTGGCTCGCCGCTTTGGGCATCGGGGGCAAGCAATAGTAACGACCCCGACCATATTTTACTAAATGTCTCTATATTCTCTATGACCATTCCCTTACCCTCCTCAAAGTAGGCTACCAGCCCATTGTCCAGCCCCTCTATCACGATAAAATAAGACGGACTATTGGGAGTTAGGCAATGGGCTATACATGGAAACGTAGCCTGTGCCAACTGCGAGGGCTGTAACCGAACGGCCATGTTGGCGATGCGGTAATGGTCTAAAAACGACGAAAAATTAGTAATAGAATCAATTTCAAATGACTCAACTACCTGTTTTACAGACTGCTCTGTAAAATCAATGCCTGCCAGACTGAGTATATGAGTGAGTAGATACATCATTAACTTTTTTTACTATTTCGATGAATTAGGGACAATCTTCACTTTCTCAAGCCATTCAAAGGGAACTCCTGCTGTTGTTATTCCTTCAATATGTACATAAATATCAGATGGTAAATTAATGGTATTTAATGGAAATGTAGCCGTCTTGGTTTTTGTAATACTTGTGTTGGGATACCAGTTACTGTAACTTTCTGAATACGAAAAACTATACGCAGGTATTTTTAAAACCCCTTCCGATAATTGATTTGGTGTAGTGTTTGAACGACTCAATCGCATATTGTTTGTCGTTATGGCAATAATACCGCCCGAAGACCTTGTACCGTACAGTGCTGCCCCTGCCAAATTTTTTACTATTTCTATTTTTTCAATGGTTTGCCAGTTTCCAAAAACAATAGATTCATCAGATGGAAAACCATCAACCAAAATCAAAACAGGAGTATCACCTTGAAACGAATTACTGCCTCTAATTTTTAGTCCACTACCTGTGGACACCAGCCCAGGCACACGGCCTGTAAGTAATTCTTGTAAGTTTCTCGCTGCTCCAGAGCCTACTCTTTGTATGATTTCGTCTTTTCCGATTGTATAATCAGCGTTCAACATCTTTGACTTCTCACCGATATACTTTTCACGAGCTTTACCTTTTATCTTCACATTGGCCAACGTGATGGTTTTGAGCGTATCTTGGTTACTGTTTCGTACTTCAATAGCTGCGAAAGGCATGATAGATTTCTTTTTAAATTGATAATCGTCAGGAATATTTATAGATGCTGAATCCAAATCGTCAATTTTGGAAACACTAACTTTCAATAGTTTACCGTTGTTTTTGATTCCCTGTACAAAATAAATGAGTGTGTCTTCGAGTGTATTATCTTCAAATGAAAAAGTAGATTCGCCGTTTGTTTTCACAGAAAAACTATCATTGGTTTTCAAATTCATGATAATTAAATCTTGATTTGGATAAGTAACACCATTTTCTGTACTCACACGGCCACGCACTTTTATACCTTGTTCTTTTTGAAAACTGACCGACATAGGTTTAGTTGTAGTAGCTGGATATGTTAAATATTGCTCAGTTGGTGGCAAGTTTAATATCGAAACAGATATATCTTGCACCATTTCATTGTTTGTGCTGATATTTAATTCTCGTTGTTTTGGGTCAAATTGTATTTTGAATTTTGGTGAAATTACATTTTGAAACGAATACCTCGAAAGTACATTGCCCTGTTTGTCTTCAACCAAAACGGTAGAACGACCTACTGGAAATAAATACTTAGGAATAGAAAACTTTAAAACATTACGACCTGTTGAGTCTTCGGCTATTTGTATTGTTTTTTCATTGGTTTCGATAAAAATACGTTTTAAAGAGACATTGATATTGGTATAAAATCGAAAATTTAACGTGTCAGTTTTATCGCTGATTGTGTATAGACTATTTCCATTTTTATTGATATTAAAAAAAGAAAATATAGCTTCTTTGTTTTGTGTACTTATTTGTGCTCGATAGGTTTTATTGGCTACTGGTACAAACAAAAACTGGTCTCTACCACTTGTATCTGTCTTAAAAATAGCTGACACCGTTTTATCTGAGTCTATCACTTCGCCGCTTACTCTAACTGGATTACCAAAAAAGTCTGTACAAAGTACATTTATCTTCGATGGCAACCCTTCGACAAGAGTACCGCTCTGCGGTTCAAAACTTAGATGTATATTTTGAGGTAATATATCGTTCTTCTGAAAGATATAATTGTTGCTACAAAAAACAATTGGCTTAATATAAAGAGAACTATCACCAAAGTTTTTTTGATAATTTGTAAAAGCTCTGACATAATAAAGTGTAGTATCTTGTGTGTTTTTTATTACAAAAGCACCAGTAGTTTGCCCATTTATGAGTTGCAAACGTTGTTTTTCTATTACTACCCCATTTTTAGAAAGAAGCGTTATGTGTAAAACCTTACTGAGCGAATCTGTTGAAAGAGTAGATTCTGAATATAGATACGCCTTAAAATAAACGGTATCTTTTGGTAAATAAACTGACTTGTTGAAATGTAGCATAACTCGCTCTACCGACTGCCCAAGCGACCAGAAGTTTACAAAAAAGAGAATTGTCAAAGTCTGAATTAGTTTCATGGTATCAGACAAATTAAATAA
This sequence comes from Runella sp., assembly GCA_043769455.1. GTDB lineage: Bacteria > Bacteroidota > Bacteroidia > Cytophagales > Spirosomataceae > JAYVJH01. The sequence continues at coordinate 4,576 of JAYVJH010000181.1, forward strand.
TCTTAGACATACTAAAATAGTCAATATCGACAGAGGCATTGGGCGTGTTAAGTGTAATGTTTAAAAACCAGTTAGTTGTATTGGTGTTTAGAATATCTGTATAAAAACATGGTTTTTCATTTATTAACATCAGAATACGGTCATTGATTTTTCTAAGTTTAAAATTTTGAAATTGAAAATCATCAAATTGTTTATTTTTCAATCTTAGATTCAAGTAATAAATGCAACAGCTCGCTGTTGCAGAAAAAGGCACAGCCTGATGGGTTTTTGCCCTAGGGCAAAAAC
>JAYVJH010000182.1:0-4847 GCA_043769455.1 Runella sp.
TTTGTTTTGAAAGAATCCTCTTTTTGGAGTTTCTTAACATCTAAATTTATAACTTCCTTTTGGTTTTCAGAATACAATTTGACTTCTGAAATTATCTCAGCTAATTCTGCATATTCAAATTCTACTTTCAAAGTACTACTTGCTGGGTTGGGATATATCTTGTACCCATTATAGCTGGTCCTAACTAAATAAAATATGTAGCTTTGGCCGTTCCCACAGCGATTAGTGGCTTGGCATCTTATTCTAACAAAATTTGAGAACGACACACTACAACTCGGGCCAACTGGAGAGACAGACCCTGTGCCACTTTCGACAGTCCAATTCCAATTTGTAGCTCCATTAGAAGTTACATCTAATTTGGAGTTGCCCTGTCGTAACAAAATTGGCTGATTGAGAAGCACTTCCATTTACTCTCGGATTGAATATGGTTGGAAGTCCGCCCCAGATATTGGCATTACTATCTGTATTTTGTGGTTGTGCACAATTGGAATAGAAAGCAGTAGCAGTTAATTGACCCAACCAGCCAGTACCAATACTATTGGGTGAGACAAGTGTCATTGTACTACCTCCCAGCACTGGATTACCTATTGGCCCGCCAGTATTGATTTGCCAACCCGACGGAGCTGACCATTGAAATTCACAATGAAAATAACAATCTGTACTATTATTTTGAAGACTTGGCAATGACGAGACGCCTATATTATCGTTTCCACCACAAGCAACCACAAGTCCATTGTTAGGAGTAGCTGGTTCTGGAGCTTCTCGCAAAATATTTATGGTAGTATTATCCACCTCTATAAGTCCCCAAATATCTAAATACCCTTTAACCTCCAGTCTATTAGTTCCCCAATCATTTGTAAAATTTAGTGTTATGCTGTTTCCAGAAACTGACCCCTGTTGGCTCGGGCTGACATTACTATCTCTAAAAAAAGCGATTTTGTAACAAATAACACCAGTTACATTCGAACTAAATGTGTAAGTGTTATTAGAACCTGGACAAACTCGGGTTGGGCCGCTTACATTTAAAGCAAATACTGGTACTGTTCCCAATAGCAAATAAGCGGCTACGATTTTAATAAATGTGTTTTTTTTCATGATTCTGTATAATTTAAAGGTTTCGCAAATGTAATTCATTTGCTTGGCTCAAAGTTATATCGAGTTTTTGAAAAAAAAATTGATTCAAATCAAGAAATATAGTTTCAAAATATTTTCTGTCAGCTATTTTCTTTTATATCACAGCCAAGTGTTTTGGTACTTAAGTAGTCGTGAGTTAAATACAATACTCTGTTAATCAGTAAGTTATTAAAATTAAAACACCATATTAGTTTTGAATAAGTACTTACGTTTTTGGGCTAACCAAAAAAACTCACTAAACTTTACTGATTAACGCCCGCCAATGAGATATTTTCCAAGATGGGTTTACCTGTTTTTATAATCATTTCGGGGGTGAAAGCAATTTGGGCATCGACCCAAATTGAATCTAAGATCGATAACCCATTGTTTTTAATAAACCAGCTTACTACGCTTTTTTGCCACTTCGTCTCGATAAGACTGAACTCGTACCATATAAAACGTACTTGCGGGCAGAATCCGTGAAGCAGCTTTCTGCTCAATTTCAGATGAATTATAGTCTCGGCTACTCGTCGAGTTTTTGCTACACGACGACATTCGGGCGATGATAAATAGCACAAAAAGCACGATTCTGACCCAGCCCCAATCAGTCAAACTTGATCCTGAATAGTTATCGGCATAAATCTTGTGATTGTCGTTTATTACACCAACAAGCGACTCATCACATTTGATTTTGATAAGCTGTTGACTGATGTTGAAGACCCATTTTTTATCATTTTTCTGCACTACCACCGAGTAATTTACTGCGCTGCGACAATAATCGTCTCTTAATTCTTCAAAATAATCGGGTAGGTTATTCAACAAGTCAGTCCAATCTTTGTTGGTAACGAAGCCAAATATTTTTTTATCTTCGGGTACATTTGGTTTTACTCTGGCTGCTTCTATGGTTTCTATAATACTTTGTAGTTCGTCATATAAACAGTCATAAATCTGGGTCGAATAATAAAAGGGTAGCATTTTGACCACGCTCAGGGGCGACTCCGTTGCCTTAAAATCACGTTTACGGACAGACCTTTTTGTTTTTTCCAAAAGTGCCGTTTCTATTGTACTCAACATAAACTCATCGGCTTGTTTTTCTTCAATCGTAGCTTTGAGTTCCTGTACTGGCATTGTTACTTTTATTGGGTTTTCGAGCCAGTTGAGTAGCCTTTTTCTCTCAAAAATATACCGATGCCCAACCAAATTATCAGTTTCTTTAAGAATATCAATCGTTTTCAAAATCTGGTCTTTGGTGTAAGCCGTGCCTTTGATATTGATAGTAACGGTAGGATTAAGACTAAACTCAGCCAATAGTTTTTTTCTGAGTCTGTTTAGCCCTTCGGTATTGATTTGGTCTGGCTCAATATCCAAAGTGTCTAAAATATGTAACGGTGATTGGTATGGCATATCATTGAAACACTAAAAACTACACAAAAATAAGACTATTCTACTGGCTTACTTATATATGTTACAAATCTGATAACGTTTTTTTTTCGTAGTTAATGAGGCCCACCCATCAAATACCAAGCTATGAAGCAAATCTTTATTCTATTATCGTTAATCGTCAGCAGCACTGCACTGGCACAGATAAGTCGTACCGATAGTATGCTCGTCGATATTGTAGATAGCCTCGAAACACCCGTACTATTACCCGAAAAAATGATATTCACACAACGCCTGATTTGGGGAGAACACGGTTTGATACGCAACTGGCGGCCATTGACTAAAGAAAATCGGCAGCAAGAGTTCAAAATCAGGCGGGTAATGGCCACAACTCACCAGATTACGGGTTTGCTTACATTGGCAGGCTTTGTAGCGCAGGGTATTGTAGGTGCAAAGTTATATACTAACTACTCAGACGAACTAAGAGCCACGCACCGCAACATCGCTTCGGGTATCAATCTCAGCTACAGCATCACCACGGCACTTGTACTCACTTGCCCGCCAGCTATCGTTCATCGCCGTGGTTTTAGTAGTGCCAAAGCACACCGTATTCTGTCTGTCGTTCATCTATTGGGTATGATTACGACCAATATATTGGCCAATCAAGTAAAAAACAATTTTGAATTAAAACCATACCACCGAGCAGCCGCTTTAACTACTTTTGGGGCTTATGCAGTTAGTATCATTGCGTTTAGACTAAAATAAAAACAGTACCATGAAAGGCATATTACTTATTATCATCGCTTTTTGTACCATGTCGTTCAAGACTGGCAACACGGGCACAAAACTATTTGCTACCAAAAACCAATCGTGGATAAGCTACAATGGCAGCCACCCGTTTCATGATTGGACGGCAACAAATCGGGACATTAACTGTGTTATAACGGTCAATCAGGCCAACCAACAGATAGAAACTGTGGCAGTTTCGGCCCGTGTGATTGCTTTCGACAGCCAAAACTCAAACCGTGACTCGCACGCACTCGAAGTGTTAGATGCATACGTGTATCCCAAAATCAACTTTGTTGGCGATAAAATTATTCAAAATGGGAATAGTTTATTGATACAAGGCAAGTTGAATTTTCATGGCATTACGCAAAAAATTATTGTTAAAGCGTACGTTAAATATACCGAAAAAGGCATGAAAATAGCTGGTGAAATACCTATATTGTTGGACAATTACAAAGTACATCGCCCTAGGTTACTGGCTTTTAAAATCAGTAATGACCTGACTATAAAGTTTCAGATTGATTTTATTGACAAATAACAAAAGGGGTTTATTCTACCACCAATTTTCGTATATACACTTCGTCAGTGGTTGTGATTCTGAGTAAATAGGTACCTGTTTTGATTTGGGCAATGTCCCAAGTTGCTTGCAAGCGTGGTGTCGATTTTTGAAACTTCGTTTTGGCTATGCTCTTACCCGATACTTCTATCATTTCCAAATTTACAGTACCTCTGTAAGTTGCTGTCCAATCTATCGTAACTTGGTCTTGGGCAGGGTTTGGATATAGTACAACAGGCTGGTTTTCAACTTGTTCTTGCATAGACGTAACAGGCGACAGTGCGTTTGTCCATGGCACTAAGCCAGCCTCTGGCGTAGGTAGTTTGGTATTAGTATAAATATGAAACTCGCCAGGTTTGAGAGCTATCAAGTCTTTGGCACTCGTTATTGTTACTTCTTGTCCAGTAAAATAATCGTACCATTTTCCTGCCGATGGAAAGCCCGATTCGACACCTACCTCAACCACGTCAAAATTGCCCAAAATATGTACTTGATTTGGCCCTTTGATTGTAATTTTTTTGGTCATTCCAGCCATATCCACCTCATAGTCAGTTATCTGAATTGTATTTTTGAGTTTAATCAATTCTTGGTAAACCCTCAATAACTTAGCTCTATCGGTATTGACTTGGTATTCCCATTTTTGAGGCTTCAAACCAGTCCTCCCGCCTTGGTCAATAGAAACATCATAACCAAACTCTCCAAACTGCCATATCATTTTGGGGCCTGGTACTGGGAAGAAAAATGCAGCCGCAAGTTTCATACGCTCCAAGGCTGTCTTTAACTCACGAGTTGTATAATCGCCTTCGGCACGACCGTTTTTCAAAATGTCCACCAACTGTCGTTCTTCGTCGTGGCTTTCCATGTAGCCCAGTATGTTAGGATTGTTCCAGCCCCGTTTTTTGTACGATACCCAATCCATGTTTCTTGTAAAACCTCCAGCGGCTTTTCGGTAGTCGTCGTTGCTATTGCCCCAAAATAACATTCCATAGTTGGCCAATACGGTTTCTTCTGA
>JAYVJH010000183.1:0-1775 GCA_043769455.1 Runella sp.
CCCCAAAAAGCCCAAATCGCCCATACGTTCAAAAATCGACTGTGGTATTTGCCGCTCGGTTTCCCATTGTTCGGTATTGGGTACTACTTCTCTGTCGATAAACTGCCTCACGGCTTGCCTAAAAAGGTTATGGTCTTGGTTGAAATATTGTGATGTCATTGGTCTTGGTTTTTATATCTTCAAAGTTCGTAGTTCTTGGCGATAGTTGCAAATCACTACGTTATGTACCGATTGAGATAGGATTGAAATGCCGTTTTTACTATCAGTTTTTGATTTGGCTCCAACTGCGAAACTATCAACTCATCAAAGCCGTTAATATTTTTCACTACGGTTTGCCTCAATAAAGTATGCTCTTTGGAGGTATTTAGGCTATTTTCAAATGCTTGCTTGAAAACGATACCTAACGCATCGCCTAATTTTGAGTTCACAATCGTTTCTTTTCTCAACAACTCGAACATATTATTGATAGAATTTAATATTGGTTCAATTATATTTTTTAGCCTCGCCAGTTGCAAGTCATCTCTATTCAAGTTACAAATTTTGATTGTTTGTTGGCCTCGTTGGGTAGTTGTGTCAGTACCTACTATTTCGATTCCTTTTTTGTCATGGCCGATTCTAAATGTCAGAAACTGAGTTGGGTTATCTATTTCGGGGTGTAGCAAATAGGGTTTTTCGCTTTGTAGCGTGCTGTGGTTGGCCAAGCTGTGGGTTTTGTCAATTTTACCAGAGACATCAAAAACTGGAGCAGTTACCCTGACGTTTTTAATCGGAAACTGATTGCCTTTGCCGCCTTCGGTGTTGCAATAGCGGCACGATGGCACTAAGTTCGACCATTCGTAGCAAAGCCAGTAGTAACCTTTGTGATTTTTATCGCCGATTACACCTTTTTGTGGACGATAATGTTCTATCTCGGCCTTACAAGACGACTCACAATAAGCACATTTACCGAGATAATAGTTATTGAGTTTATCTCTTACCCTCGACTGTGTTTTGCCCTTTGCATCGGTATAAGTGTCCTTATAAACCCTGTCTTTTATCAAATCAAAACGTAGGTTTTGAGCAATTTCTTCCAAATCGTCCAATGTACGTTGTTTCAAAAAAATGTCGGGTTGGTCGTCTAAATCTTTGACTACAAATCGCATAACTATTTGGCATTGATGAGATTAAGTAGTTCTTGCTGGTTGTCTGCCGAAAGAAAATCGTTGATGTTTTGTTTCAAGTTGTCGTTTAGCCTAATGTCTTTAAAATTGTCTTCGGTTCGCACCATTTTGTTGGGGCTTTTACTAACTGGAACGATTGACTGAAAACCAAAAATAGGCGAACTCAAAATAGCATTGGGTGTGAGAACACTAAAATCAATGTCGAGCAATTTGGCCTCGATGCCATTGTCAGTTGTGCGAGATACGTTGATGATGACGCTGTTTTTGGGCGCACCCAACAATGGAATGGGGCTGTGGGTGGAAACAATAAACTGAATTTTGGGGAATAATTCGGTCAGTTTTTCAATAAAAATCTTTTGGTATTTGACGTGCAAATGAAGTTCGATTTCGTCAATCAGTACAATACCACCCAAATCGCTCAATGACTTTACGTCTTGGTGCAACGACAGCCGATACACCAGGTCGCCAACCATAGCAATTATATTTTTGAAACCTGCCGCTAATTGTTCAAACGTAACACCACCGCCATAAAACAGCCCTTCGTCGTCGGTTTCGTAGTATTTTACCTCACTGCTTTTGGTGGCATTGTTAAACTTTACTGCCACACGCCCCAAG
>JAYVJH010000184.1:0-3900 GCA_043769455.1 Runella sp.
TGTCATCGACGGCATCGTTCATTATTGCGTAGCCAATATGCCAGGCGCAGTACCTTACACTTCTACGCTCGCCCTCACCAACGCCACACTGCCATACAGCATTATGTTGGCCAATTTGGGCTGGCAAAAGGCTTGTACCCAAAACGAAGAACTCAAAAAAGGGCTAAACGTAGTGCAGGGTAAGGTAGTTTACAAAGGTGTGTCCGACGCTTGGGGACTTGACTATGTACCAGTCGATGAATTGTTTACTCAATCGTAACTTCGTAGGTAATCTCAGCAAGAGCCGCCATTTGTGCAGTAGCCGAGCAGTATTTTTCCATAGATAGCTGCGCCGCTCGTGCCACTTTTTGTGGGTCTATTTGCCCTTTTAAAAAATAATGAATGTGAATAGTAGTGAATGGAGACCGCTCCGTTCCCAGTTCCTTGACACGCTCACCGTTTACGCTGATTCTAAAATCATCAACCACTTGGCGTTGTTTTTTTAGAATCAGTGTCATGTCAATAGCCGAACAACTGGCCAAACCCATTAACAACAACTCCATTGGTCTTGCGCCAGCACCACCACCGCCAATATCTGGAGCGGCATCTGTGTGAATACTAAACCCAGACTCTCCAATGGCCTCAAAATGAAAATCACCATCTATTCGTTTCAATTCTACATTCATAAATTATCGGCGTTATTTGTTTTTGCAACCTACATTTGTCGTTATAAGTTTCTACGAATCAATAATTTTATAAATAAATTTGTAAAATTATGCTAAATATCAATTTATTATCCTTACATTTGTAGTAGCTATTGATAGCTTCTTATTTTGTTTTTCCCGACCACGTGGTTTTGTTGTCTTCGGAAAATAATTTTGAAACCTTCCGTAGCACAAAAATCTTATAAAAACAGAAAAGATGAACATTTATGTAGCGAACATCAGCTTCAAGACAGTTGATGACGAATTGAGAGACTTATTTGAGCAATTTGGCGAAGTATCGTCAGCTCGTATTATCAGCGACAAATTTACTGGCAAAAGCCGTGGATTTGGTTTTGTAGAAATGCCAGACAGCGCATCCGCTGAAAAAGCAATCGAAGAAATGAACGGTTATGAGTTTATGACCAAAGTATTGGTAGTAAACGAAGCACGTGAGCGTGAAGAGCGCCCACGCAACAACTACGGCGGCGGAAGCGGCGGTGGTGGTGGATATGGCGGCGGAAGCGGCGGCGGTCGTCGTGATGGCGGTAGCGGTGGTGGCGGTGGCTACAACAAGCGCTACTAATCAGATAACAATTACTGAATCGTAACAAAGAAGCACTAAACCCTCAGAGGTTTAGTGCTTCTTTGTTTTGTTGTTAAATCTTATTGTTTCTTGTTATCTTTGTTGTAAAAAAAGGACGGTTATGCAAGAAAAATTAAATCACTATGACCACTTTGAGGTATTAGAACGCTTTGATATACGAAAGAACCAGCATTGCCAGAGCCTTCAAGCATGGTTAGATTGTAGCGGTAGTCTATCCTCGACCGAAGAAGAAGTTTTGAATTATGTCCGTACTGAATTAGAAATATTTGGAAGAGACTGGAACGAAGAAGAATTAAAGATAAACTTCATCGCCTTTGTTTTTTTTGTAGCCAAAATTAACGTAAAAGATAAAATACAAGTATTCTTTGAACGTTCGATGAGTGGTGAAGTTGAAGGCATACCCATATCGGTCAAAGTAGATGGTATGGTGGCAACGCCAACAGTGGCCAATCGTCCTAAAAACCCATATTTTTTTTTACAAGAATATAAAAGGTCGCTTGGCGACGACCACGACCCAGAAGGACAAATGTTAGCAGCTATGATTTTGGCTCAGGAACTCAATCAAGACAAAAAAGTAGTTTATGGCTGTTGGTTACAAGGAAAAAACTGGAACTTTACGACATTGATAGGCCATAATTATTGTTCGAGCAAACAATACGATGCGACAGACATAAATGACCTCGTACAAATCATATACATACTAAGAAAACTGAAAACACTCATTTTAGAAAGATAACCAATGCCCAAAGATAATCTAATCACTCGTATTTTCAATTCGTCATTTTTTAAGAAAGCAACGCAAGCCGCAGGCAGCTATGCCCAAAATAAATCTGGGTTATTGGGGCTTTTGCAGCGTGTATTGAGCAAAAACAAACTACTGTCAGGTGGTAATTTTGATGAAATCAAAACCAAGGTCAATCTTTTGGTTAGAATGTTGCGTGCCTTTGCTACTGGCAAATACAAAACAGTACCTTGGGCTACCGTTACACGTACCATTGCCGTTTTGGTTTATTTTGTGTCTCCTATCGACGTCATACCCGATTTTTTGCCAGTCATTGGCCTGACCGATGACATAGCTCTTGTTTTATGGCTATTCAATGCCATCGCCGACGACTTAGAAGCATTTAGGCTCTGGGAAAGACAGCAAAATACTATTGAGATTGGTTAAGTCTTAGAATTTTATCGTAATTTTGTATAAACCATAAATAACAACGCAATGATTTTAACAAACATATTCCTGTTTTTGGGCAGCTTTGGCGGTTCAGAAATGATTTTTATCGGCCTTGTCATACTTTTATTGTTTGGCGCAAAAAAAATACCTGAACTCATGAAAGGTCTCGGCAAGGGTATTCGTGAGTTTAAAGATGCCTCAAAAGAAGTAAAAGATAACATCGAAAAAAGTATTGACGATTAGTGAAAGACTTAGATGCTGGACGTTGGATATTAGACTAAAAATATCCAGCTTACAATATTCGGTGTTCGCCTTGTATTTAGTATCTCAAAAAAACAGAATCAGCAGTCTGAATTATTAGACTGCCGATTTTTTATTTTATGCCCATCGTGAACAAAACATACGAATCCTTATCTTCGATACAAACCGGCCTTGCATCGGGTAGCCTCACCTGCGAGCAGCTCGTTGCACATTATTTGACCAATATTGAACTAAAAAACCCTGTACTTAATGCCTTTGTAGCCGTTTACGACCAAGAAGCTCGGCTCAAAGCCATTGAAATAGACCAAAGACTACGGGCAGGTACGGCTGGCCGGTTGGCTGGTATGGTGTTGGGTATCAAGGACGTTTTGTGTTACGAAAACCACGGTTTGCAAGCTGGCTCTAAGATTTTAGACGGTTTCCAGTCGCAATTTACAGGTACGGCCATTCAGCGACTGATAGCCGAAGATGCGATAATTATAGGCCGCCAAAACTGCGATGAGTTTGCGATGGGTTCGTCCAACGAAAATTCGGCTTTGGGTGTTGTTCGTAACGCCGCCAACACCAGCCGTGTACCTGGCGGCTCGTCGGGTGGCTCGGCGGTGGCAGTTCAGGCCGATATGTGCTTGGCTTCGATAGGCTCAGACACGGGTGGGTCGGTACGGCAACCAGCGGCTTTTTGTGGTGTAGTTGGCTTCAAACCAACGTATGGGCGTGTTTCTCGGTGGGGATTGATTGCCTACGGTTCGTCGTTTGACTGTATTGGACCAATCACAAAAAATGCTGACGATGCGGCTATATTGCTCGAAATTATGGCTGGTGCCGACGACTTTGATAGCACCGTTTCGCAGCAACCCGTTGAAAAATATAGCCAAAAACCTACTCAACAGCTACCGCTCAAAATTGGATATTTAAGAGAAGGTCTTGAAAGTGAGGGCGTACAGACCGAAATAAAAGAAGCAACAGAAATATATTTGAATAACCAAAAACTAAACGGACACTCGGTCGAAGTCTTTGATTTTCCGTTATTAAAATATTTTTTGCCCACTTATTACGTTTTGACTACGGCAGAAGCCAGTTCCAATTTATCAAGGTTTGATGGTGTGCGTTATGGCCATCGCAGTACCAAATCCAACGACTTAGAATCGCTCTATAAAAAATCTCGAAGTGAGGGTTTTGGG
>JAYVJH010000185.1:0-3098 GCA_043769455.1 Runella sp.
AAAATATTATTAACAACAGACCCAGAAAAAGACATGGCTATTTAAGTCCAATTCAAATATTTAACCAAAAAGTTGCATTTATTACTTGAATGTAGCAAACTAAAAAACGGGTATTTGTAAATACGGCGAAAATATAGAGTATTAGTTTTGTATTTCCAAACGTTTGTAAAAGTATTATTGTAAATGGTTATCGTACTTCGCCCAGAGGGGTTACCATAGTTGGCACTCGGCAGAGGCGGTTATCTTATCATGCAAAATGAGTTAGACACAGCACCCACCGACAACTTAAATATGCCTATCGACAAAAGTGAAAATCCTGCTTATGTTGAAGCCTATCGCCTAAAAGCATGGGAGATAAAAAAACGCCGTGTCCAAACGTTTTTTACTGTTCTGACTGTCGTTTACGCCACAATCGCACTCATAGGTATTTTTATGTATTTTCGTCTAATCTACCTACTCCTTAGGTTATTTTCGTGAGTTTAGTGGTATATCAAACGGTTTCTTGTTCTGTGGTCTGAGTCTTCTCAGACCACTATTTTGAGGTTGTTTTGACTCAACGCTTTCAAAACTCAGACCAAAGCCGCCAAAACTGCCATATTGATAGACTGAACGGCAGCAGATGGCGCAACGGTCAAATCAAAAGGTAAAGCCCAAAGCGACAGGTGGCTGTCGTACCGAAAAGGTGGCAGCGGCTGGGTAAAGTTGGAATTGGCGGGATAAATCAAAAACAGTGCATCGGCCTTGTACTTTTGGCCATAAGCATAGAGCTGGTAAAGGTCTCGCTGGTCGATACCATATTGATTGTTAGCGTTTTGAGCATCAATCTGTTTCCATTTTGTATCGGCAATAATTGTTTTGTTGTTTTGTCTAATAATCAAGTCAGGTCGTAGTTTATATTGGGTTTTGCCAGCGTGGTCAGCTATCAAAAACTGCTCGCTTTGCTGGCTTATTGTTTTATAGTCAGTTATGTATTTTTTAAAACAATACGAAACATAACTCTCAAAAAGCCGCTCCATCTTGAACAACAACGAGACATTGGCCGCCGAGCCGCTTCGCCCTAACCACGATTTGTTTTCGAGAAATATAGTAGCCCATTGCAGAGCCGTTGCATAGTGCAGAAAATGCCGATTGAGATGCTGGGCAATCTGCAAATCGGCTTTGATATCGGTAGCAATCGGTACGTTTTGCCAGTAAGATTGTAGCTCTAACAGCCGCCGACCATTGGCCGAAGTCTCAATTTGTGTACTCAACAAATCAAGGCAAGTTTTGATAAGTCGGTTGGGTGCGTTGTTCATCAAAAATAAATCATATTCTACTACAAACGCTGTTTGCGACAATTTACTTTGTTGTAATTGTTTGTCAATAAGCCACTTGCCTCTCAAAAATTGCGATTCAGACTCTATGCTTTGGTACGACCGCTGCAAACCTCGCTGCACTATTTGATATAATTCGTCCAAAAAGACTGATACAAAAATTTCCCAAATTGACATTTGAGCCGTTTGCAAGTTGGCAGGAGGCAATGTTTTAAAAGGTGAGTTGGGCAACGACCGTAGCACATTCAGCAATATCGACCGTGACTGGGCTGTGTCGTTGGCAATTTTTGGTAAAATTTCTAACTGAAATCCCTGAGCCGTTTGAAGTAAGCCTACATAACTTTTGACCCGTAAAAATTCTTGATTTCGTTTTATAAAATAATCTAAAATACCATCAGTTTCTTGCCTAACAGCCAATGACTTAAAGCTATCGAAAACAAAATCGGGGAGTGTCAAGTCTATATCAAAACCACAATCTAACCGACCAATCAAGCTGTTTTCTGTTGTTGTATATTGATGCTGAAATGACATTTAAACAATATTTTTTGGTAATTAAATTATACTTTTCTAATTTTGAAACTGCAATTAGAGTAAATATTTATCAATTATATCACTAAAATAAACAATTATAAGGTTCAAAACCATATAGTTGTTGGCTACAAACACAAAATGAAAAAAACAACAATCATTCTTGCCTTTCTTTTCTGCCTGTCAATGGCATCTTTTGCTCAAACTGGTGCTGACGGCTGCCTCGGTACGTGGCTCACTGGGTCTAAAAAAGCACACGTTCAAATTTACAAGCAAGGCGACCGCTATTTTGGAAAAATTATCTGGCTCAGAGATCCCAACGATGCCGCTGGTAAACCAAAAACAGACACTAAAAATACCGAAGCCAAACTGCAAAGCCGCCCAATAATGGGAATGGTAAACCTCAGTAATTTTAAGTATGAGGGAGATAATATTTGGGAAGAAGGTAAAATTTATGACCCCGAAAATGGTAAACTATACAGTTGCAAAATGACCTTGAATAGCCCTAATCAGTTGGGTGTCAGAGGTTATATTGGTATAGCTATCATTGGCCGTACCGATAGCTGGACACGAATCAAGTAGTTTATAATAATTAGCTGATACAAAAGAGTTTACCGAAGCCATCGCTCCAAGCGATGGCTTCGGTGTTTGTTATAGTTTCATGGTCATCGCAATTCGCTTTCTGGCCAAATCGACCTCTGTAACTTTGACCATCACTGTTTGGTGCAACTTGACAACTTCGTTGGGGTCTTTGATAAACCGATTGGCCATTTGCGACACATGAACCAAGCCGTCTTGCTTCACGCCCACATCGACAAAAGCCCCAAAAGCTGTAATGTTGGTAACAATCCCTGGTAGTACCATGCCCTCGTGCAGGTCTTCGACTTTGCGAACTCGGCTGTCAAAGGCAAACGCTGTGATGGTCGTTCGGGGGTCTCGGCTTGGTTTTTCGAGTTCTTTTAGTATGTCTTGTACTGTCAATAGCCCTGCCGTTTTGGTAACATATTTTGCGGGCGTTATCTGTCGGCGTAGCTCTGGTTTTGCCATCAGGTCGGCTACGGTTGCGCCCAAGTCGGCAGCCATTTGTGCCACAATGTCGTAGCTTTCGGGGTGAACGGCGCTGTTGTCCAATGGGTTAGCGGCTTCGTTGATTCTCAAAAAACCTGCACATTGTTCAAAAGCCTTACCACCCAACCGAGGCACTTTTAGCAACTCTTGGCGAGACTTGAAGTTACCATTTTTGGCTCTAAACTCAAC
>JAYVJH010000186.1:0-15767 GCA_043769455.1 Runella sp.
TTGTAGAAATTGATTTGAAAACACCCAAAAATCAGTAGGGTTTTGTAGGTCGTATTTTTCGATTTGGGTTCTATTTTTTTCTAATGTCTGAACCATCGACTGTATCGTGATGCCGTAGTAAGCATTGGAGGTTGCCTCACCAAGGCCACTCAGACTGCCGTCTCGTAGCTCTACAACGAGGGTAGGTTGTAGGTTTCGAGAGTCGTGTGCAATCGTAAAAGTATGCCGTAGTTGTAGGTCAAACTGGTGTAAGATGAGCTGCATTTCTAATTGACAGGACAAACCAATTTATAAAAAGTATAACTCAGCGAAACTGAACTGTAATAATACATATCGTTGAGCGATGGGTTTCCTGTTTTAAACTTTTGAGTTGTAGGCACATTCGCTCCCAAATTATCCAAGTAGTCAGTAAAAACCTTGCGAGTACCAAACTCAAACTCTAAACTCCATGGTTTTCTAAACTCCCATTTGATACCAGCCCCAAACGGAATCGCTATTTGGCTCAATTTATAATCGCCAGTGCGAACTGTGGGTTCAAAGTTATAGTAGGCCAAGCCGCCAAACAAATAGGGAGTCCAGTTGATGTATCGGGCTTTGTTTTTGTAGTTCAAAAAATTGTATTCACCAATAATACTGTATTCAGATATACTGGTCTTGAAAGATAAATTTCTATTCCGAATCAGCGGGTTGTTAGACAGTCGATCTTCTGCACCTATCTGGCCTGTCAATATACCTACCCTTGCAGAAATAGCTTGACTAAAATTATACCTAAAAAAGGCACTGATAGCTGGTTTGTAAAGCCGAAAGTCGAAATTTGGGGCAAAATCGCCTTTGTAGTTCATACCTCCCAAACCACCACCAATGTTTATTTTTTGGGCGTAGCTATTCAGTACAAATAACGACAAAATTAAGAAAGAGAGTTTATAACGCATATTCATCAAACTTGATACTGGCACCAAATACTACCTCAAAGGCGGGCATTTGATTTTGCCTGGTAAAACATAGTTGATTTGTACTGACCCCAAAAAGTAGGCATCATCTTTGGACGGTGAGCCACGTAAATCACCCACGTCAAAATTGGTAATACTCTGAGTAAATGGATTTTGAAGGTCTGGATATAGCAGTTTGGCCGTTGCTATTCTGTCTTTTCCAGTACGGGCCGCAATGTCTTCGAGTGAGCGGTTGGCCATCTCTTTTGCAAGGTCGCTTTTGAGTACGTTAGGGTCGGCATATTTGCCGCCTACATCGTCCAAATAGTCTGAGCCTGTAAACCTAAAACCACCTTCAATACTTACATTAAACCGCTGATTGTATTTATATCTAAAACCCAAACCTACTGGTATTGAGTAAGTTACTAACGAATATGGCTTCTCGTAGCCTGGCTGCCCCTGGCCCTCTGTGCCGAGCGGCTGAAGGTTTACCCATTCTTGATTGTCATAAAGCTTAGGTATAAGTGCCTTGGGGTTATGTGCCACGATACCAATTCCTGCAAAAATATATGGTGTAAAATTAGCCCTTCGTGATGAACTTCTACCGTCTGGCACTATCTGATAAATACCTACAATAGACACTTCTTTGAGATCGTTACGAAAATGTAGGTTACGAATGTAATTGTTGGCATTGGGCTTGCCACCACGGTTGAAATACTCATCATCGCCAGCAATACGAGCCACCGTGAGCGATACCCGAGCCGCCAAACTCGGCGTAAAGTGCCGTGTGTAGCTGCCGTTTATGTTCCAGCGTATGGTGCGGGTTATGGTTTGGACAGGAAACCGATAAGGGGCCATTTCGCCAATATAGGTCGATGTGCCAAAACCAAAGCCAACGGTTGAGTAGGGTTCAAACATTCTTTTGTTTTGTGCCTCTGCCGATTGTCCTGACATAATGACGACTATGCCAAATATAAACAACGCTTTTAATTTCATAGATTTAAAGAAAAGTAATTTAGTAAGCAACGCAAAAATGGTGCTTTTTATTGGATATTCTACCCAGTATTATAACAAAAATAGAGCCAGAGTATTAGTACAACCTCTTAATTTCGGACATCTAAGCCCCAGTTGAGTTTTTGTCGGAGTGTATTCAAGAATGTGTTTTTGTTGAATCTTACCAAATGTGCTTTAAACTTTTCTCGTCTGACGGTGAGCTTCGTGCTACCATCTACAATCTTAAAGCGAGTATCGAGCGATACCAAAAAGTTGTTGCTTCGGCTTACTACGCTAAAACTCAACTCGCTACTGTCTGGTATAATCATTGGCCGAACGTTGAGATTGTGCGGGCTGACAGGCGTAAGTATAAAATTTTGATTTTGGGGCAACAACACAGGCCCACCACAGCTGAGCGAATAGCCAGTAGAGCCTGTCGGGGTCGATACTATCAGTCCATCGGCCCAATATGAATTTAAAAACTCACCATCTAAGTAAGTATGAACCGTAATCATCGACGAAATATCGGTCTTGGTAATTGTCAGGTCGTTGAGCGCAAAATTTGCTCCATCAAACAAATCTTTATCTGACTGCAAGCTCACCAATGTTCGTTTTTCGATTTCATAATTATTGTTCCAAAGTGCATTGAGCATTGTTTCGATTTCGCTTGGCGAGACTGTGGCCAAAAAACCCAACCGCCCAGTGTTGATACCCACGATGGGTATTTGTCTTGCGCCAACGTGCGACACCGCATCGAGCAGCGTACCATCGCCGCCCACGCTAAACATAAAACTGGCATCGTTCACTTCCGAAAAATGATTGTAGGTAGAAAAATTAGTTAGCTTGACCCCGACACTTGTTAAAAACGTAACAAAAGAAGCTGAAATCTGAACTTGGAAGTGTCTGGAAGCAAATGTATCGAACAATAACTGGATAAAGGGCTGGGCCGCTTCGTTGAAGTTACGACCATGAACAATGATTTTCATTACAGATTTTAAGGATTTTGGACGTTAGATTTTGGATATTAAACAATTATAGTTGGGTGTCTAATCATCTAAAAAAAACTACACCTCCAAATAGCGAAGCAATGAGTTGAGGCGATTTTGGTCGATATTTTCAGTACCTGAATCGGCATAAGTACCCTCTATGTTGTACCCAAAGCGTTGAAGAGTGGCCACAACAGGCGAAATATCAGTTCTGTTGAGTTTGATGGTAAGTGTAGATTCGGCGAGACCAAGCTGGTTTTTTGCAAAAAAGCTACTCATTATTTTTGTATTGTTAGACTCTATCAATCGGCTGATGTCTGTCAGCGAATAGTCGTAGTCGTTCATTTTTAATATTACTACTGCACCCGCATCTTGCACACCCAGCTGGTTGGCAAATTGGGCGAGCATCTCGGCCACAACTATGCCTCCAACATAAGAATTGTCTTCGTCTAAGATAGGCAAAAGCTGTAGCTGGTGGCCGTTGGCTATACCTATAAGTTCATAAATATGCTGAAACACATTGCCACTAACTGGCTTGTTGTCAAGGGGTAGCATGGCCAGTTCGTCTTCGTCATTGAGCCAGTTGAGCAGGGTATCTTCTGAAAAAGTGGCCAAAAGTTGGTTGTCTTCAATCATCACTAACTGATGCACGCCACAGTCTTGCATCACGTCCAAAGCCCGACTTACTGTATCGGTTAGCCTCAAAACGGGGATTGAGTAGTTGATAAGATCTTGTGCTGTCATTGGTTTTTAATGATTATGACCGAAACTTACGGGTAATATTACACAATTTTCAAAAAAAGAACGAAATATTTTTTCCTATCTTTGTTTTTTAAAGCCATCATACCATGATTTATTGTACCAATTTAAGGTTTTCGTATAGCCCCCAAAAATATTTTTTGTTTCCAGACCTAAGTTGTAACGACAACGAAACGCTGCTGATATTGGGCAAATCGGGTACAGGCAAAACTACGCTATTGCACCTGATGGCTTTGCTACTAAAACCAGAGTCAGGCCAGATTATTGTCAATAATCACGACATTGCGCCGCTATCGGTAGCACAAGCGGCGGCAGTGAGGGCTACCGAAATTGGTATGGTTTATCAGCGAGCGCACTTTGTGAGTTCGCTCAGTGTATTAGACAATATGCTAATAGCCAATTATTTAGCTAACAAAAACCAAGACAAAATCCGTGCCACTGAACTGGCAGAGCAGTTGGGTTTTAGTGAACATTTACACAAAAAAACAAATCAACTCAGCCAAGGTGAGCAGCAGCGTGTGAGCATAGCCCGAGCGTTGATGAACAGCCCCAAGGTGATATTGGCCGACGAGCCGACCTCAAACTTAGACGATAGCAACTGCCAAAAGGTGATAGATTTACTCAAAAACCAGTCCGAACAAATTGGGGCAAGCCTCGTGGTTGTAACACACGACCAACGTCTCAAAGATGTGTTTGACAAACGAGTTGAACTGAAATAAATATAAAAACATGGCGATTTCTAACGAACTCAAACAGGCAATACTACTCTTGCCGCCAAAAGAAAAAGATAAACTCTTGCTGCGGCTCGTTGCCAAAGACCAAAATCTGATACTCAAACTCGAATACGAACTCATAGAAGGCAGTGAAACACTACAAAGTCGCAGAAACGAAATCAAAACTCGGATAACTCGTACAGCACAAGCAAGCCACTACACGCCAGGCTGGATGATGATGGATATGCGAAGCCTCAGCGGCGACATTAGCCAGCACGTAAAAACAACTAAGGATAAGTATGGCGAAATAGAACTAAATTTGTGTATGCTCAATGCTTTTTTTGACCATCAGTTAGAACATTTGCGGGTGCATAACAGCAAGTCTGACTCGTGTGCTGAATATATTGCAAAAAAAGCACAAACAATTTTGAAAAATTTAGAAAAATTGGACGAAGATTTTTATGTGGACTTTGAGCGTGACGTATCTAAAATGTTGGCTAACATACATTTATATTGTCCCCGAAACTTCGCCCGTACCTTAGAAATAGTAAAACTTTGGCCATGAAATAACCGTAAAAATTTATTTAAAAATTGTAGAAAATTGGCCATGAAATAACCGCAAAACAGATAAACCGAAAAATGTAAAACCGCAAAAATTTATCATGAAAAACACCCTACATCATACGTCATATATCATACATTTGGTATATTTGGCAGTATTGACTTTGTTTACTAACACGGCCTTTGCTCAAAACACTCGTATTAGTTTTCAGGCCGACCCAAACGGTAGTTGCGACTGTACGGTTTTGTTGCAATGGTACGAGATCAAATTTACCGAAGCCCCAGCAGGCGGTTTGACAGATACTCGCTTTGAATCGGTAACAAGTTTTGACCCAGAAGTAGATAAAACGCTCACTACCTCTATCAAAATCACAACGCCGCAGGTACTGAGTTTGGTGATTTTACCTAAAAATGGGTCAATATCCGAGCGGCAGGCCAAAAATAAATTTTTACGACTTTTTGTAACACCCAAAGAAATGGTAGGTATCAGAATTGACACCACTGGTAGAGCTATTTTTACAGGAAATACAGCACAATATAATAATTTTTTGCAAGACCATTTTGTAGAAAATGTTTATCAATATTTACCCAAATTGGGCTATAATCCAAATAGTTACGACAACCAAGAAGTGATAACGGGGATTGACAATCTACAAAAAAAACGCAAAGCGGCTTACCAAGAACTAAAACAAAAAATAGAAGTCGATTCGTCGTTCAATACCTACGTTCAGGCCGAAATGATGACTGACCCTTATTTGGTCAGAGAAATAGTAGCCGCCAAAAGTATGCGAAAAGACAGCGGTACAAAACTCACCAAACCACAAGACGAAAAATTGAGCGATTATACCCTCAAAAATTTTAAAATATTGCCCGATGCAGCCCTATTGAGCGATGGCTACCGCAATGAGCTTTTTAACTATGCCCTAATTCAGGTAACAAACAAATACCCTGTTGATAGTGCCAAAAGATGGATTTTGAGCGATGAGGCACTAAAATTTGCTTACGACTTTACCAATAATTACCTCAACGACCACCCCAACCAACGGCAGTACATACACACCCACTGGCTCGACTACGCTACCTCGCTATTGGCCGATATGACAACAGCAAAAACGCTGTCAAATAACTATCGGCAGCAATATCCAGAAGCCACCATTAACGCTTATTTTGATACACAGATTACCAGTAAAAGTAAACTCGAAATAGGCAATTTGGCACCCAATTTTAAACTCAAAGACAAAGATGGTAAAGACATAACTTTGGGCGATTTGAAAAACAAAAAACTATGCTTGGTGTTTTGTTTTAATCTCAAACAACACGAACTGACACTCAAACCAACCGAAGAAAAATATGCCAACGATCTGACGATGGTGTATATAAACCTGATGTCGTCGGCGCCGATTGAATATTGGCAAACTAACATAGCTGCCAGTCGTGCAGGTGCGCTGTACCTTTATGCCACAGACGAAGTAGTTGAAAAACTCAAAAATGACTATTTGGCCAGCAACCCCTACCCTTTTGTGTTGATTGACGAAAGCAGTCAGATTATCAAACGTTGGATTCCGCAAGAGTTTCCATTTAACAAGACATTAACAGACGATTTGAAAATATTTTTGAGGAAATAATAGTATCAAAACAAACACAATGACCGACCACTATGCCGTAATTGGTAATCCTATATCACAAAGTAAATCGCCGTTAATTCATACCATTTTTGCCCAAAATACAAACCAAGATTTAGACTATGTAGCCATCGAAGGACGATTAGACAGTAATAATCCTAAGGCTTTTACAGAGCAAGTTTTGGGTTTATTTAGGTCTGGTAAATTATTGGGGCTAAACGTTACGACTCCCTTTAAGTTGGACGCTTTGGCTCTGGCAAATGTAGCCTCAGACCGTGCCAAAATAGCTGGTGCAAGCAATGCGCTAAAATGGATAAATGGCCAGATTGTTGCTGATAATTTTGATGGAATCGGACTCTTGAAAGACATAGAAATAAACTTGGCAATGCCGCTCAAAGGCAAACGAATATTAGTTTTGGGTGCTGGTGGAGCGGCTCGGGGTATTTTGGCCCCTTTTTTAGAAGCTAATCCTTACGAAATTGTAATTGCCAATCGGACTTTGTCAAAAGCGCAGACACTGGCAAAAGAGAACACTGTTTTTGGTAATATTGTAGCCTCTCAATATAGCGACCTAACCAACGAGCGTTTTGATATGGTTATCAACACCACTTCAAGCGGTTTGGCTGGCGAGTTGCCGCCCATACCAGCACAGGTTTTCAAGAATGCAACATTAGCCTATGAATTGAGCTACGGTAAAGGCAAAACCGAGTTTTTGAAATTGGCCGAAGCCAACGGCAACGCCCTACTCAAAGACGGTGTGGGTATGTTGGTAGAGCAAGCCGCCGAAGCCTTTGCATGGTGGCGAGGCGTGCGGCCTGCAACCAAAGCCATTATTGAACAAATAACGATACCCTTAGCCCCCCAGCCCCCGAATGGGGAGTTTAAAATCTGTTTTCTATAATTTTATCAGATATTTCATAAAAATGACCAAAAATAGTTTTATTTCCGAACAATCAATTCCCCTTTCGGGGGTTAGGGGGCTGATACTAATTTTAAACGGCCCCAACCTCAATCTATTAGGCAAAAGAGAGCCACATATTTACGGTAGCCAAACTTTTGAGGACTATTTTCAGATTTTACAAGCAACATTTACAGAAGTCAAGTTACAGTATTTTCAGAGCAATCATGAGGGCGCACTGATTGACAAAATCCATGAAGTAGGTTTTGACGCTGACTGTCTGGGTATTGTACTCAACGCTGGCGCATTTACGCACACATCGGTAGCCATTGCCGATGCCATAGGGGCTGTCAAAACCCCTGTCGTTGAGGTGCATATCTCCAACGTACACGCCCGTGAGGCTTTCAGACACCATTCTTACATTTCGGCCAAAGCCGCTGGTATTATTGTCGGTTGTGGAATGATGGGCTATAAATTTGGTGTAGAGTTTTTGTTACAAGCAGCCCCAAAATAGTATATTTATGGTTCATTGTGCTTTGGTCTTAACTTAGTTTCCCAACATCACACACCCAAAATCTCACATCTATTTATAATGGCATTAGAACAAACATGGCGCTGGTTTGGCCCCAACGACCCCGTCAGTCTGGCCGATGTCAGGCAGGCTGGCGCAACGGGTATTGTGTCGGCACTGCATCACATACCCAATGGCGAAGTGTGGCCAGTTGAAGAAATACAAAAACGCAAATCTGAAATCGAAGCTGCTGGCCTTAGCTGGTCGGTGGTAGAGAGCGTACCTGTACACGAAGACATCAAAAAAGCGAGCGGTAATTATTTGCAATACATCGAAAATTACAAACAATCGCTCATCAATCTGGCGGCTTGTGGCATAGATACCGTTTGCTATAACTTTATGCCCGTTTTGGACTGGACACGTACCGATTTGGACTACGCCCTACCCGATGGCTCAACAGCCCTACGGTTTGAGATGACGGCATTTTGCGCTTTTGATGTCTATATCTTGAACAGACCCAACGCCTCACAAAATTATTCTGAGTCACAATTAAGTAAATCTAAAAAATGGCTTGATGATGCCACAGAGGCCGATATTCAGAAATTGGTCAGAAATATTATTGCAGGTTTGCCGGGTAGCGAAGAAAGTTTTACGGTACAAGAATTTGCCGAAATAGTAGCCACCTATCAGCATATTGGCGATAGCGAACTGCGACAAAATCTCTATTCTTTTTTACAGCAAATCGTACCCGTAGCCGAGGCTGGGGGTATCAATCTGGCCATTCACCCCGACGACCCACCTTTTCCAATTTTGGGTTTGCCACGTGTAGTAAGCACCGAAGCCGATGCGCTACAACTTTTGGCCGCCGCCCCCAGTCCCCGCAACGGCCTGTGTTTTTGTACGGGCAGCTACGGCGTGCGTGCCGACAACGACTTGGTGGGTATGGTCGAGCGGCTGGGCAGTCGCATTAACTTTGTGCATCTTAGGGCCACACAACGAGACAACGATGGCAATTTTCACGAAGCCGACCACCTCGCTGGCAATGTAGATATGTATGGCGTGATGAAGGCATTGATTTCAGAACAAAATAACCGTACGGCCAACAACCGAGCCGACTACCGACTACCATTCAGACCCGACCACGGCCACCGAATGTTGGACGACCTCAACCCCTCAAAAAAAACCAACCCTGGCTACACCGCCATTGGCCGCCTCAAAGGATTGGCCGAGTTGCGTGGCCTCGAAATGGGTATTTCCAAATCATTATTCTAAAATCAATGTGCTGATATGCCAATGTGCCAATTAAGTGCCTAATTGTATTTAACTCACGACATAGGACTATAAACACACGACTACTCAAAATGAAAACTTTTATTACTGATAATTTTTTGTTACAATCTGACACCGCCGAGAGGCTATATCATGATTTTGCAAAACAAATGCCAATTATAGATTACCACAATCACTTGATTCCGAGTCAGATAGCCGACAATATTCAGTTTGAAAACATCACCCAAGTATGGCTCAACGGCGACCATTACAAGTGGCGAGCCATGCGAACCAACGGTATTGATGAGCGTTTTTGTACGGGCGATGCTTCTGACCAACAAAAATTTGAAAAATATGCCGAAACCGTGCCTTACACCATGCGGAATCCGCTCTATCATTGGACACACTTAGAGTTGTTACGCTATTTTGATGTTGATGTTTTGTTAAATAAAGACTCAGCCATTGATATTTACCAAGAATGTAACGCCAAACTCAAACGGCCCGATTTTAGTGTCCAGCATTTACTCAAAAAAATGAACGTTAGATTAGTTGGCACAACCGACGACCCAACCGACTCACTCAAATATCATCAGCAACTTCAAAATCAATCCTCTTTTGGCGGTAGCATGGTGCCATCGTTCCGTCCCGACAAAGCAATGGCTGTCGAAAACGTTATGGCTTTCAACGAATACGTCCAAAAATTATCGACTGTGAGCGGCTTTGCGATTCAGCATTTTGATGACTTTTTACAAGCCCTTGCCAGCCGTTATACTCACTTTGTGAGTTTGGGCTGCAAAGCCTCCGATCACGGTTTAGAGCAAATCTATGCCGAAGATTATACTGATACCGAAATTAAAAATATTTTTAGTAAAGTTATTGACCATCAAGCCCTAACGTCTTACGAAGTCTTACAATTTAAGTCGGCTATGTTGCTTTGGTTTGGGCATCAAAATCACGCACACGGGCTGGTGCAGCAGTTTCATTTGGGCGCACTCCGCAACAATAACCAACGACTATTGGCGCAGTTAGGCCCAGATACAGGCTTCGATTCAATCGGCGATTTTGCTCAGGCACGCAGTTTATCCAAATTTTTAAATAAATTAGATTCAACGAACCAACTTACCAAAACGATTTTGTATAATCTAAACCCTGCCGACAATGCCGTTTTTGCAACCATGATTGGTAACTTTCAAGACGGTACGGTAGCTGGTAAAATTCAGTTTGGCTCGGGTTGGTGGTTTTTAGACCAAAAAGATGGCATGGAGCAGCAAATAAACGCACTATCGAATATGGGACTTTTGAGCCGTTTTGTAGGAATGATAACCGACTCACGAAGTTTTCTATCTTTCCCGAGACATGAGTATTTTAGACGTATTTTGTGTAATGTCATTGGCAACGATGTCAAAAATCAAGAACTACCCAACGATATTGAATGGCTCGGCCAGTTGGTGCAAGCTGTTTGTTATGACAATGCCAAAAAATATTTTTCAGTATGAAACAAAAAATAGTTACCCTCGGCGAGGTGATGATGCGCCTACAAGCCGATGGCTTTGCTAAGTTGGACCAAACTCGTACCTTAAATCTCGTTTATGGCGGTGGCGAGGCCAATGTGGCTATTTCGTTGGCTCATTTTGGTTTTGAGGCCGCACACGTTACTCGTTTTCCAGACAATTTATTAGGTCGTGGAGCAATTAAATTCATGCGTGAACACCTACTCGATACTTCGCCAATCTTGCTCGGTGGCGACCGATTGGGGCTTTATTTTGTCGAAAATGGGGCTTCGATGCGAGCCAGCCAGATAGTCTATGACCGTTTTGGGTCTGCATTTTCGCAAATCAAAACAGGCATGATAGACTGGCAATCGGTATTGAGCGGTGCTACTTGGTTTCACTGGGCGGGCATCACTCCTGCGCTCTCACAAGGTGCGGCTGATGTATGTTTGGAGGCTGTAAAAATGGCTAAAAAACTCAATATTACAGTCTCAGCAGATATTTTTTATAGAAGTAATTTGTGGAATTATGGCAAAAGACCCAGCGAAGTCTTACCAGAATTGACCCAATATACCGACATCGTAATTGCTAATCAAGACAACATCAAAACGATATTTGGTATCGACAGCGACAGTTTTGTAGATGCCTGTGAGAAACTAAAAACGGTTTATCCTAACATCAAAAAAATAGCCGACACCCAGCGTACTTCTGTGAGCGCAAGCCACAATTTACTCAAAGCCACACTCTGGAATGGCTCACAGTTGTTTGAAACCCAAAACATCGACATCAATCCAATTATTGACCGAATCGGCGGCGGTGATGCCTTTATTGCAGGTCTGATTTATGGCCTCACAGAATTAGACAACGAACAAACCGCTCTTGACTTTGCAGTAGCGGCTTCGGCACTCAAACACACCATCGAAGGCGATGCCAACTTGGCCGACGTGCCTACCGTTATGGCAGTCGTCAATGGCGATATCGGTGGGCGATTGAGGAGGTAGAAAATCAGTCATTAGTCAAAAATATTCTTTCAATTAGCCTGTATAATTAGCATACTGGCACATCGACACATTTACCTATGTTCAAAAACAAAATATTTCTGTTTGTCATCATTGCCGTTGTAGTAGCAACGGTAGCCTATACTTTTTTGAATGACGATACACAACTCTCTGGCTCAAAACCCAAAATTACGGGTAATTATACCAAACAAATAACCCAAGAACGTGCCGAAAAAGACAAATTTTTTAAGACCAGTAACGAATCGCCTATCGAAGACAAAGCCACCTTTAAAAGTTTAAATTATTTTCCAATAGATTCTAATTATAACGTTTCGGCAGAACTACTGCCCTACACCGAAGACGACATCGAAACCAAAATCAAACTAAGCGATGGCACAACTGACACGTACCTGAAATTTGGCTTCGCACGGTTCAATCTGCACGACACGGTATTTCAGTTATTGGTATATCAAAAAGAAAAAACGCTAATGATATTTTTCAAAGACTTGACTGCACCCAAAGAAACCTACGGCGGCGGTCGCTATTTGGACATACCCCTCGGTATGGCAAGCAATGGCCGCTTACCGATAGATTTTAACAAGGCCTATAATCCATTTTGTGTCTATAACCACACTTACGCTTGTCCGATTCCGCCCCCAGAAAACACACTCAACGCCCGAATAGAGGCTGGCGAACGGAATTATTAAACAAAAAATGTTAGTAGATTTGTAAAAAAATAAAATCATGGCAAAGAAAAAAGAATGGCGGGAGGGTGAAATGATTTTGACTTTCAAGCTCAATAAAATAAATGAGCCTTATACCGATTTGATGAACGAGTGGCTCGATGTTACGTTACCTCAATTTGAAGATTGGGAACAAAAAAACTTTGACACGCTTGTCGAGAAAAAAAATCGAGTAATGAGTTGGAGTGAAGAGGATCTTAAAATGAAATTTATCAGTCCCATATTAGAATTAGCAGGAGTGTTAGAAAATAAACATTTTGCTTCATTTTTTGATAAAAAATTAGAAGCCAAAGTTGATGATTATCCGCTTTCAGTAAGAGCCGACTTTCTAATTGCAAAAGGTTTATTGGACTTTATGGAACGGCCTTTTTTTCATTTTCAAGAATACAAACCACAACGAAACCCAACAGGCGACTCTATGGCACAGCTTTTAGAGGCTTTTTTGATTGGTCAAGTCAAAAATGATGATAAAAAACCACTTTACGGTTGCGAAGTCATTGGGCCGACTTGGCGTTTTGTTACAATGGAAGGGCGAAGCTACTGTGTTTCAAAGGCTTTTGACAGCATGGATACCAATAATCTACTCCAAATCATCGCTATTCTTCGCAAGTTTAGAGAAATTTTAGAAACTCGGTTATTAGATTGAAATACCCTACACGGCCTACGAAGTCTCACATTAAAATTCCCGAAAAATCATTAACTTTGCGCTTTTAACAAGAGCATAAGGCTTCGCTTCCACAAAACAAAGAAAATGAAGATTTCGTATAATTGGCTTAAAAAATTCATAGCATTTGAAGAGTCTGCCGAAGCAATCGGTAAAATATTAACTGCCACAGGCTTAGAAGTGGAGGCCATAGAAAAAATTGAGAGCGTCAAAGGCGGCCTTGACGGAATTGTGGTGGGCGAAGTGCTTACTTGCGAGCCGTTTATGATAAAGCGGGAGGCCGCCCCAGAAAAACAGTTAAGCCTCACAACCGTAGCCATCGGCACAGCCGAGCCTACACAAATAGTATGCGGTGCTGCCAATGTAAGAGCTGGCCAAAAAGTAATAGTGGCCACAGTAGGCGCAACGATTTACCCAACCAGCGGCGAGCCGTTTAGTATTGGTAAGCGCAAAGTCTATGGCCACAACTCAGAGGGCATGATTTGTGCCGAAGACGAAATCGGTCTCGGTAGTGGCCACGAGGGCATCATGATTCTATACACTGATTTACCAAATGGAACACCTGCTGCCAAATACTTCGACTTAGAACCTGACTATTGTATAGAAATTGGCCTCACCCCAAACCGTGCCGATGCCGCCTCACATTTGGGCGTAGCCCGAGACCTCAAAGCAGCTTTGCAGATGTATGATGTGAGATGTCAGATGTCAGATGTTGGTAAGCTACATACCATACATCATACATCATACACCAAAAACTTCCCCATCGCTCTCACTGTTGAGGCACCAGAGGCTTGTCCTCGTTTTTGTGGTGTTACTATCGACGGCATCACCGTCAAGCCATCACCAGATTGGTTACAGCAATCGCTCAAAACCATTGGCCTAAATCCCATCAACAACGTGGTGGACATTACCAATTATATCTGTCATGGTCTCGGCCAGCCCATGCACGCCTACGACTGGCACGCCATCGAGGGCCAGCAAATCGTTGTTAAATATGCCAACCAAGATGCAAAATTTACAACCTTAGACAAAGTAGAGCGTACATTGGCCGCTACCGACTTGATGGTTTGTAATGGCACTGAGCCTATGGGAATTGGTGGCGTTTTTGGAGGAACAAAGTCGGGAATCAAAGACGAAACTACTCGTATATATTTGGAATGTGCGTATTTTGACCCCGCCACCATTCGCAAAACAGCCATGCGGCACGGCCTCAAAACCGATGCCTCGTTTCGGTTTGAACGTGGCACCGACCCCAACGCCAAACTCGATGCACTCAACTACTGTACGCAGTTGGTTTTAGAAATAGCTGGTGGGCAAATTGCCTCTGACGTTACCGATTTTTATCCCAATCCAATACCTAATTTTGAGGTTTCAGTCAAATATAAAAATGTGGATAGACTCATTGGCAAGGTACTTGATAGAGACCTGATGAAACAGATTCTGAACAGTCTTGACATTGAACTACATACCCAGACCAATGAGGGTTTTGTGGCCTCTGTGCCACCCTATCGAGTAGATGTAACTCGTGAGGCAGATGTGATTGAAGAGATATTACGAATTTATGGTTTTGACAACATCGAACTGTCCGAACATTTGGCGGCAGAGTCGCTATCGGGGTTTCCAAAAGTTGATGCCGACAAGCAAAAACTACGCATCGCTACCACATTAGCCGCCAATGGTTTTAATGAAGTGATGAACAATTCTTTGACCAAACCAACTTACAGTCAGGCTATTCTAAGCAGTTTGGTTGGCGAAAATGTCAAGATTTTGAATGCCCTAAGTGAAGACCTGTCGGTGATGCGGCAAACGATGTTGTTTTCGGGGTTAGAGTCATTGAGTCATAACCTCAATCGCCGCCAACGAGATTTGAAAATTTGTGAATTTGGCAAAACGTATCATAAAATTGAAAGTAAATACGTTGAAAAAACGCATTTGATGTTGATGATGGTAGGCAACGAGCAATCAGAAAGTTGGTTGGCCGCCGACCAAAAAATAACGTTTCACAACTTGGCCGAACAAGTACACAAAATTTTGGCAACGATGCGAGTAGCCAACGTTGAAAAGCAAGAACTGAAAGACAATGCTATTTTTGATTTTGGTTTGAGTTATACAATTAACAAAAAGCCATTGGTAACATTTGGACAAGTACGCAGTAAACTCGCCAAAATACTTGACATCAAGCAACCCGTCTGGTATGCCGACTTTGACTGGGCATATTTATTGAAACAATACAGCGACCGTGTAAAATTCAGAGAAGTACCTCGCTTCCCCGAAGTACGCCGAGACCTGTCGTTGGTGTTGGATAAATCGGTTCTGTTTGAACAAATCAAGCAGGTGGCTCACAAATACGAAAAAGTGTTGCTAACTAACGTAAATGTATTTGATATTTATGAAGGCGAAAAAATGGAGGCTGGTAAAAAGTCTTATTCTGTAAGTTTTGTCTTGCAAGATACCGAACAAACACTAACCGATAAAGTAATTGACAAAACAATGCAAAAACTAATGCTCGGTTTTGAAAAAGAACTGGGCGCAATGATTAGAAAATAATACCGTTTGTTTATTTACAATATGTCAGCCATTTAAGCTACGTTAATCATATCATTAGGCATGAATTGCTCAATGAATATGGAA
>JAYVJH010000187.1:0-6615 GCA_043769455.1 Runella sp.
GATGCCGCCGAAGCACTGGGCTCGAGCTATGGCGGCAAGCGTCTGGGTAGTTTTGGGGTGTTGAATGTGTTGTCGTTTAATGGCAATAAAATCATCACAACGTCAGGCGGTGGAGCGTTGCTGTCAAACAGCGAAGCGCACATCAACCAAGCCCGTTTTTTATCAACCCAAGCCCGTGACAACGCCCCACACTACCAGCACTCACACATTGGCTACAACTACCGCATGAGTAATATTTGTGCAGGAATCGGTCGTGGACAAATGGAGGTAATAGACCTAAGAGTGTCGCAACGGCGGGCTAATTTTGATTTTTATGTACAAGAACTATCTGGTATTGAGGGTATTAGCTTTCAGCCCGAAGCCATTGGTAGTTTTTCAAATCGTTGGCTAAGTTGTATTACCATTGACCCAACAACGACAGGCACAACCCGAGAAGATGTGCGCCTCGCTCTCGAAAACCAAAATATCGAAACTCGACCACTCTGGAAACCCATGCACCTACAACCTATCTTTGCCGATGCACCTTATTATGGCACTGATGTCTGCGAAAAACTATTTGACAACGGCCTCTGCCTGCCATCAGGCTCAAACCTCACGGATAGCGACCGTGCAAGGGTGTTGGAGGCAATAATTGATGTTTTGAGATAGTGCGAGATTAAAACAAATCGTCTATCTACGATGCTGCCGAACCACATTAGTATTTAAGTAGTAATGCAGAATTGCGAATGAGTGAATAAATAAATATCTGATTTTTAATAATTGAGCCAAGTTTATAATCGTGTTTAAATTTGCTCAATTACTTATGTGCTAACGCACAATTAAGACGGAGTCACCCGTGCGATTAAGAATGTAGCGTATTGATTATCAGTATATTAAACTATTTTTATTATATAAATCAATTCACTTATCTTTTGAGGATAGTCTAAAAATACAGTTGACCGCTATTTTGAGAAAAACTAAGAACGCTACATTCTATTTATGAAATATTGCAAATTTTGAGCAACCCTCTCTTTATAAAAAATCCTGTAGATCAATTACTTATGAAGACAATATTACAAAACACTAAAACTATACTTTCCAATCAATTGAGACCGTGGAAGTTGTAAGTGAACAATACTGGGTTTTAGTATGTCTGGCAATGGACTAAAATTGTCCATTTTGAGGGTTGGCAATGAAATATTCATGTTAAGACTCACAATAAAATAATTTTTTGTACTTTCGTGGCTCAATAACCTACGATAAATTTAAAATGAATACCACCACACTACCAACAACATTTGCACACCCCTACGCTTTCGACCCTAAATTTAAAAAATCAGTTGCTTATTTTTCTATGGAGTTTGGCATTGATCAGGCGCTCAAAACCTATTCTGGTGGGCTTGGTTTTTTGGCAGGCTCACACATGCGCTCTGCATACGATACCAAACAAAACCTAATCGGAATTGGTATGCTCTGGAAATATGGCTACTACGACCAAGTACGCAATACCGACAACAGCATGGCCGTTCAGTTTCGTGAAAAAATGTATAGTTTCTTACAAGACACCAACATTCGCTTTCAGATTATGATTCAGGATAAACCCGTTTGGGTAGCTGCTTATTTTCTTGATGCTCAAACTTTTGGTACTGTTCCAATGTTTTTTTTGACGACTGACACCCACGGTAACGACCCTTGGGCAAGAGAAATATCGTACAGGCTCTACGACAACGACCCTACGCTCAAAGTCATGCAGTGTATGGTGCTGGGCATTGGCGGCGCAAAGCTACTCGATGAAATGAACTACGAACCCGAAGTATATCATTTCAATGAGGCACACGCACTGTCTGGGGCGTTTTATTTGTACAAAAAGTTGGGCAAAAAACTTTCGGAGGTTAAAAGGCGGTTGGTCTTTACCACACACACACCCGAAGAAGCAGGCAACGAAAAACATGATATTAACTTTTTGGACAAACTTAGTTTTTTTGCGGGTTTGACATTGTCCGAAGTACGCAAGATTACGGGTATTACCGATAGTGTTTTCAATCATTCATTAGCTGCCTTGCGAATGAGCCGCAAAGCCAACGCCGTGTCTAAACTACACGGCGAAGTGTCTCGCCAAATGTGGGGAGGGTACAAAGATATTTGTGAAATTACGCACGTAACCAACGCCCAAAATGCGCCTTACTGGGCCGATAGCCAGCTCAACGAAGCCTGCGCTACCAACGATTTGGAAGCCTTAGATAATCGTAAAAAAGACATCAAAAAACCATTATTCGATACAGTAGCCGAGCAATGTGGCAAAATATTCGACCCCGAAGTACTAACAATAGTCTGGACACGCCGCTTTGCTGCTTACAAACGTCCTAACCTATTGACACTCAACCGTGAGCGTTTTGATAGACTAATGAAAAACACCAAATACCCCGTGCAGTTTATTTGGGCAGGTAAGCCCTATCCGTTTGATAATGGGGCCGTGCAGATGTTTAATGAACTTTATTATTTGAGCCACCACTACCCAAATATGGCCGTTTTGACAGGCCACGAACTGGCACTTTCTAAGCAACTCAAACATAGTGCCGACATTTGGCTCAATACGCCAGTTGTAACCCGTGAAGCCTCTGGCACAAGCGGCATGACGGCAGCTATGAACGGCGCACTAAACTTATCGACTTATGACGGCTGGGTTTGTGAGTTTTCGGAACATGGCAAAAACTCGTTTATTGTACCTGTGGCCGCCAACTCCAACAGAGACGGCCAAGACATCGATAGCCTGTTTACAGTTTTAGAAGAAGAAATTTTGCCGCTTTATTACCAAAATAAAAAAGGCTGGAATCAAATCGTACAAAACAGTATGACCGAAGTAAATGGCTTTTTTAATTCTAACAGAATGGCGGCAGAATATTATGAACTTATGTATTGAGTACAATTATGACCATCGAACGGCAAATATTGATTGACAAAATCAAACGCATCAACAATCCAGAGGCAATACGTCAGTTTTTTACGTTGCTCAAAGAGTTGATTGAGGTCGTTAATATGCCAAGCGAATCGCCCAAAATAGCGTTTACGGTATCATCAAAAGAATCAAAAATCACGGCTTACATCAATAATTACCGTGCTTTACAAATTTCGGGAAACAAAGGAAAGCTGTGTTTTACGCTGATTTTCAAAAAAGATGCACCACAGCGAAATCCTGTGATTAGTAAAAATATACGATTTGACGAACAAGAATATGCCTCAAAATACATTTTGGGGCATATTTTGTTTGAAAATAAACATTGGATAACCAACCAAACTATTTTACAAGCCTGGACAGAGTGTTTGACAGATTTGGAAACCACTGCTACATCGAGCCAGCACCGAAAACTACATAATTCTGTCATTTTTGAAATGGCCGAAAATGAAGCATTTAGAGAAGAAGTACTGCGAGAGGTATTTAATGCCAAACAACAATATACCGAAAACAATAGCACTGACATTGTCGAAGAGACTGTTTTTGAGTATGTTGTCAAACCAACTATTCCGCTCAACTCAATTTTGTGCGGGCCGCCTGGTACTGGCAAAACTCACACTGCCCAGCAACTTTGCCGTAGCTTTGCCCATCGGTTTGTTACCTTTCATCAATCGTACAGTTATGAGGAGTTTATAGAGGGAATCCGCCCCGAAACTGTTGGCGGACAGATACGGTATTATATCAAAAAAGGTGTTTTTTATGATGCCTGTACCAAAGCTATTGAACTGGCTGGCTATGCTACTATTGACGACTGTTTGGCTGATAGTGTCGAAAACCGAAAACAAAAATTTAATCGGGCAGCACCTTATTTATTGGTAATTGACGAAATAAATAGAGCCAATATTTCAAAAGTTTTGGGCGAATTGATTACCCTCATTGAGCCATCTAAACGACTTGGTGCAACTGACGAATTATTTTTGACACTCCCTTACTCTCAATCTCGGTTTGGCGTACCAGCCAATCTATACATAGTTGGTACAATGAACTCTGCCGACCGCTCGATTGCACTTTTGGACACTGCACTTCGCCGCCGATTTAGATTTAAAGAATACCAACCCGACTACAAGCTGCTCAACGACCGCTTGATTGGTAACACCAACTTAGGAAAACTATTACAGACAATCAACGAACGGATTGTGTTTTTGTTGGACAGAGACCACGCCATCGGACATGCTTACTTGCTGGCTGTTAGTACTTTTGAAGAATTGTGCGAAGTATTTTTGGGGCAAATTATTCCATTACTACAAGAATATTTTTATATGGATTGGACCAAAATTCAGTTGGTGTTAGGAGATAATATCGGTTGGAAAAAATCAACTGACTATCAGCTCATTCAGGTACAAACCGACTATACACCAGCCAAAGAAAAACAACTTTTTGGTGAAAATATAGACCGACACGAAGCCATTAAAACTTATCAAGTCAATCTTACATTGGCTCAAAAACGATTCGAGGAACTCCCCTCTGATATTTTTCGGAGAATTTACGAGTAAAAAGCCCGAAAAATCTTTAATTTTGCAGTATAACTTAGTCAATAAAATAAACGCCCTACTATTTTTAATTGAAAAAATATGTTTCACCCAATAAAAATATTGAACCAGTCTCTGATTGTTTTCGGAATATTCGTAATATTTACTTCTGTATCTCAAGCTCAAATCAAGGTTACGTTTCCCGTTGAGCGGGCTATTTTTCAGCGCAACAACTCAGACGAGGCCACCATCAGTTTTGGGGGTTATTACACGCAAGCCATTGACAAAGTCGAGGCTCGCCTTGTGCGAGTGCTATCTGGCCAAGGCCAAGATACTGATTGGACTGTCGTGCAAACTAATCCCAAAGGTGGGGCTTATTTTGGGAGTATCAAAGGTCGTGGTGGCTGGTATTCGCTCGAAATAAGAGGTAGTCTCAAAGGAACAATCGTCAGCCGTGATGCACTAAGCCGAGTTGGTATTGGTGAGGTGTTTGTGATAGCAGGCGATGCCAACGCCGAAGGCGTACCAAACGGCGGCGGGGTGGCTGCCACCGATGAGCGTGTAAATACGGCTACTTTCAACAATAGAACTCAAAACTCAATAGCCGACCCGTCGGGCTTAACTTTTACTGCCATGACTGCCGAAGGTAGCATAACACCACGAGGCCAAAGTGCCTGGGCTTGGGGCGCATTGGGCGACTTGTTGGTAAAAAAACTAAATGTACCTGTTATGTTTTTTAATATTGGTTGGGCGGGAATATCAATGAAACAATGGGTAGAAAGCGCAGGCGGCAAAGCAGTAAAAGATGCCAACGGCCAACCACTACCCCTCGGCCAGCCCTACAACAACATGAGAATGGTCATTAAGTATTATTGTAGTGTGTTGGGTTTTAGAGCTATATTGTGGCAGCATGGCGGCGCAGACAACTCAGCGGCCACCTCACAGTCCGACTATGCCGACAATCTTCAAACACTCATGAACTCAAGCCGAACCGAACACGCTGGCTTTGTGCCTTGGGTTATTTCTCGTACTTCGAGAGTAGGAAGCACTACTTCTCAAAACGTAATAAATGGTCAAAATCAAGTGTTGAGCTATCAGTTTAACAAAGTATATGAAGGACCCAATACCGATGCCATACAACCAACAAGCCGTGTTAATGGTGGCGTTCTCGTTCCTGCATCGGGTGTAATAGAACTGGCCAAGGCATGGGACGATGTCTTTCCACCCAAATATTTCGCCAATACCATTCCTATATTACCACGAGCGTCGCAGCCACTCACGGCCAGTTGCAATAGTACCAATACCAGCATTACAATTAGCGCACCAGCAGGGTTTCGTAATTACCTTTGGACAACAGGCGACGTTACACAAAGCATCACTGTTTCGGGTGCAGGTACTTATCAGGCCATACTCAAAGAACCTGAGTACAATGCTACCGTTTTCACTGCACCGATTGTACTAACAGAATCAGTACAGCCGTCTGCACCAATTATTACACCATCTGGCACACAGTATATTTGCACCGACTCATCGCTGGTTCTCAACATCAACACCAGCGAGTCAAACACCGTTACATGGAGCGAAGGTACTGTTGATAAGTCTATCAGAGTATCAAAACCAGCGAGTTTTACAGCCAGGCAGACAAATATATTGGGTTGTACGTCAGTTGCTTCTGCACCTGTTGTTGTCAAAAACCTAACAGTTGCCCCGCCAACTATCACCAATTTGGGTAGATATACGATTCAGGCCGCTGCCGACCCCGAAATTTATAAACTGGGCGAGACCCAAGTATCAAGTATTGTTTGGGATTGGCGAATAAACGGACTGGGTATAAGCCCCATCTCAGATATTCTCAAAGCAGCCCAAGATGGCAATTATTCAGTTCGCTCACGAGTTACGTTTGATGCCCTCGTGGGGGGAAGTCGTAGAGTATGCACCTCACTTTTTTCAAAAATATTTCCTTATCAAGTCGGCTTAGATGAGGGCTTGATAGTATATCCAAACCCAAGTAACAGAGGTTATATTGCCGTCGAAACCCTGAGAGACATTAGTAATGTAGAGTTATCGGTCTATGACCTTGCTGGCCGAATAGTGTTTTATCAAAAATTTGCAACACTCACCGAGCGTAAAGTAATAGACCTGACAGAACTCAAC
>JAYVJH010000188.1:0-2004 GCA_043769455.1 Runella sp.
TGATATAGCACTTACTTCACTTACTATATTGGCAATATACAATTTCCTAATCTCGTCCTCAACGTTTTGGCTATTCAGATAGGTTTCGTTGCGGCCTGTTTTGGGGTCTCTTTTAAAATTAATTTTGATATTTTCTAATGCCTTCGCTACCTCTTTGGGATTGGTGAGCGAGACATGATTTTGATAAAAATAGAGCGTAACGGCACGGTACATCGCCCCTGTGTCAATATAGGAATAGCCCAACTGAGCAGCTACGCCTTTGGCCGTAGTGCTTTTGCCACAACTCGAATAGCCATCAACGGCAATGATAATTTTTGATTTCATTGGCACTAATCTATCGCTTCCACTAATTTTTCTGTTACTAAATCATTTATTAATTTTTGAATATCGGCCTTACAAACATCTATCTCAATATCGTAGCTTTCGCATACTTTTTCGGTTAGCTCGTCAATGGTTTGTGGGGCTGTTTGTAGTTGTTGCCAAACCAGCATACCTACCTCTTCGAGGGCGTAATATACGCCGTCTTTGTGGTTGAGTATTACCACTTCATCGCTCAATGAAGACGATATTTGGCGGTCGGTTAGTTGGTATTTTTGGATCATACGACTATGGACTTTATCGATAGGGCTTTGCTCTATTTTAGTATTTTGTACCCTTACGGGGCTTTATGATAGAATTTACTGAAACGAGCGGTGGTTTGACTCTTCAAAAAGGCGTTCTTTGGGCAAGTTTCTAAAATAATCGTAGGTTATTTTGAGACCTTCGGCACGTTTTACTTTTGGCTCCCAGCCCAGCAGTGCTTTGGCTTTTGTGATGTCGGGTTGGCGTTGTTTGGGGTCGTCTTTGGGTAGGTCTTTATAAACAACTTTTTGGTCTGTACCTGTCAATGCAATAATTTCTTCAGCAAACTGACTGATGGTTATTTCGTCTGGATTGCCCACGTTTACTGGCTCGGCGTAGTCGGACATGAGCAGTCGGCAGATGCCTTCAACGAGGTCGTCCACGTAACAAAAAGCACGGGTTTGTGAGCCATCGCCAAAGATGGTAATATCCTCGCCACGCAGTGCCTGACCGATAAATGCTGGCAGTACCCGCCCATCGTTAAGGCGCATACGAGGGCCGTAAGTATTAAATATCCGAACGATGCGGGTTGCCAGACCATGAAAAGTATGGTAAGCCATGGTGATGGCTTCTTGGAAGCGTTTGGCTTCGTCGTAACAGCCCCGTGGCCCTACTGGATTGACGTGTCCCCAATAGTCTTCGGTTTGGGGGTGTACGAGTGGGTCGCCATAGACTTCTGATGTTGAGGCAATTATCATTCTGGCACCTTTGGCACGTGCCAATCCTAAAATGTTGTGCGTACCCAACGAGCCTACTTTGAGGGTCTGAATCGGTATTTTTAGATAGTCAATCGGGCTGGCTGGTGATGCAAAATGCAGGATATAGTCTAATTCACCAGCCACATGCACATATTTAGTGATGTCGTGATGGTGAAACTCAAAATTGGCCAACGGCATCAGGTGTTCGATATTTCGCATATCGCCAGTTACCAAGTTGTCCATACCAATCACATGATAGCCATCTTTGATGAATCTATCGCACAAATGCGAACCCAAAAAGCCCGCCGCTCCTGTTATTAAAACTCTTTTCATTTTTCCAGTTATCAGTAATCAGTTATCAGTTATCAAGCCGTCATATTATATGACTTGATAACTAAATTCTGGCACTTATTTTTTATTTATTCTTGTTGTTTTTAATATCGAAAATAAAATTTTTGCCAATTCGTCGGCATCTTTATAAATACTCTCAAACACTTTTTGCTCGATTATATCGGAGTCGTTCAGTAAAGACAACCAATATTTTGTTTCCAAACATTCTTTGTAGGCTATTGATATTTTTGCTGAAAAATCAGCTTCAGAAATAGCCCCATTTGCTTCTGCAATATTTGCCCCGATTGATGTACCACTTCTAAGCAGTTGTTTTGATAGTACATATTCTCGTTTG
>JAYVJH010000189.1:0-5984 GCA_043769455.1 Runella sp.
AAATAACGCCCCCTCTAAATATGCGTATTTGTTTTGTAATGGCAGGTCTGCCACACTATTTTAAATTGGTGCTAAACAAACTCTCCGCCGAATATGGCGTTGAAATAGTGCTTATTAAACCCGTCCAAAAAGGCCAGAGCGTAGGCTCTGGTGTACGTGAAGATGCCAATGATTTGAGTTTCAAACTCATTGAATTGGACGAGTACAAAACATGGTATGGCAAAGCATTTTTTGAAGACTTACTGCCAACCCTCAAAACCATACAGCCCGATGTAGTTGTGATGAGCGCATGGCCGTATTTTATGCAATTTGTGTTAAATCCTGCTTTTTATTTTAATTTCAAAAAACTCAAAACTAAACTCATTTGTAGAGATATTCCGTTTAATATCGCTGAATGGGGTAAAGTCCGAGAGTATTATTATTCCAATCAAAACCTAACAGAAGATTTTTGTACTGAACAAAAAACACTCAAAGGTTTTTTAGCTTTTTGGGGAATCTCGGCTTTGCGTAAAGTTTATCTGCCTCTGGCCGATGCCCACATCAACTACATTGACGAAGCGTATAATATCATAGGTAGTTATGGCGTACCCAAACAGAAAATATTTGTTACAGCCAACTCGCCAGATACAGACGAGTTACTTGTTGCTTTTGAAGAAGTCAAGAAACGTCCTTTGATGTTGCCCAAAAATCCATACCGATTGATTCACGTAGGGCGATTAGTAAAGTGGAAAAGGATAGACTTGATAATTGAAGCAGTCAAAAATCTAAAAAATAAATTTCCTCAGATAGAGCTTGTGATAGTAGGATACGGCCCCGACAAAGAAAACCTAAAACGATTGGTAGCCGAATCAGACATTCAAGATAGAGTTCAATTTGTTGGTGGTGTTTATAACTCTGTTGATTTGGGTCAATACCTGCACGAATCGGCTATTTATGTTTTGGGAGGTATGGGTGGGCTGTCAATCAATGATGCGATGTGTTTTGGGAAAGCCGTGGTTTGCTCAGTAGCCGATGGTACAGAAAAAAGATTGGTACATGAAGATAAAAACGGACATTATTTTGAGAACGGCAGTAGCTATAGTCTTACCAAAGTATTAGATAAACTACTGTCCGACCAAAACAAAATAACCCAATTTGGGCAACAATCATCTGAAATAATAAGAGAACAAATCAATATACATACCGTGTTAAAGGGCTATATCGACGCTTTTGAGTTCGTGTTGAAAGTATAAATAGTTAGCCTCATTTGTCATCACTACACATTCCACCAATAAGTGAGCTTAAAGACGATAGCACGGGTTTTGACCATGAAGTTTTCGGGCAAATAATTGTCGGTATAAACAAAATAAAAGTCTGAGGCTGGTTTGTAGCGCCATTGCAGACGGGTATTGAGGTTCATGTTTTTGGCCTGAGAATTGTACTGAAAAAACGTTGTCCAAAACAGATTATTGGTAAACGTAACATCGACCCTCGGCCCCACGAGCCACAGTTCTATCTGGTTGTAGGGTGCAGGCATCTCGATTTTGTTATAGTCTGCCGTAAACTTAGCCGCCACATAAGGCTGAAAACGATAGCCGATTGTGCCTCTGAGATTGAGCCTTGTGCCGTTGGCAAAATAACCACCATAGCGACTATTGGCTTGTACGGTCAGCCTGTTTCGTGGGCTACTCGATAGCTCCGTCCCCCAAGCGTTCCAGTTGTGTTCAGAGCCTTCGGCCAATTTGGGTTTGCCTGAGTTGGTAGGGTCGGCGGCGGCAAACAATTTCACATAATTATTGGCTATCCAGCCAGTTACCGAGGCTCTGTTTCTAAAATTGAAGATATAAGCCATAAAAGTTTCTCGGTCAGTCAGGTCGTTTTGATTATTCCAAAATAAAGTCGCCTGCGTGAATGGCCCGTGACTAATCAGTATTTTGCTATCTACAAAAAACAAATAACTCGTATTTGGTGAAGCCATTTGGTAGCCTTTCCGAACGGCATTGGGTACAAAACCCACCTCAGCGTTGTAGTTTTTGCCTATAATTTCGTGCCGCCACTGTGCCGAAAACTTTGTATTGCTATAATTTAGACTACTGGCAAACGAAAACTCACCGCCAGACACATTGGGGCTAAACGACTTCAAGATAACAGCCTTTCCCGTCCAGACATTATTGGCCGAAGCCAAGTTATACTCCAGTCCAATATTTCGATTATAAGCCGAATAACCCGCATTGACTTTGGCATCGTAGCCAATAGATTGTTTATTGACGAGCAACAACCCTATATTTGAGCG
Source organism: Runella sp. (assembly GCA_043769455.1). Classification (GTDB taxonomy): domain Bacteria; phylum Bacteroidota; class Bacteroidia; order Cytophagales; family Spirosomataceae; genus JAYVJH01. The sequence continues at coordinate 2,273 of JAYVJH010000189.1, forward strand.
AGCAAAAACTTTACGCTGCAAAGCTACAACAGCAAAGTTCTGGGCTGGCAGGTTATCTTGGTCTTTGGTTTGTGTGTCTAAGATGCCAATACGCCAATTTTTATCTAACTTCCCACTGAGTCTGGCTCCAAAAGCAATGGGAACACCCAACCCGATACGCCTCGAAAAAAATGGGCGAAGCGACTGAAAACCAAAACTGGCAAACAAATCAGCATTTTCAAGAAAAAACTGACGACGTTCTGGAAAAAATAACTCAAAACGATCTAAGTTCGTTTGTTGTACGTCCACCTCTACCTGTGAAAAGTCGGGGTTTAGAGTTAAATCTAAATTTAAAGATGAGTTTAGGGCGATTTTGGCATCGCCACCCACATCATACTTAGTTTGTAGGTCTGTATTTTTTTCAAAATTTTTGGAAACATTGGCCAATACAAACGGAATGATTGAAATATTTTTGCCAGCAGGTGGTAGCGGCTTGTCCCAAACCAATACACCTGCAAAACCTAAATTGGCCGATTGAAACTGCCGAGGCACAGGCGCCCAAGCCGATTTTTCGTTGGTTGAAATATCCAAACGACTGACATTAAAACCCCAGCGAGTTTGTTCGGGGCGGTATCGAATAGATTTAAACGGAATGGCGGCTTCCCAAACCCAGCGGTCATTATAGTTTTTGGTTGTGCTTGTCCATTTATTATCCCAGTTCAAGTTCATCTGTCCACCGTCCGACTGCTGTCCGTCCCAGATAGCCCCTGCGGCACTTGCGCCAAAGCTAAAACCATTTGTTAGGTCTTCAAATGTGTCCATGACCACAAAAAGATTGTCGTTGGCACCAAAATTAAAATCTCTTTTCAACGATTCGACAACAAATGCACCTGGCTTGGCTTTGTAGCTAATGGCCAATATATATAAATTGTCTTGGTCGTAGCAAAGCCGCACTTCTGTTTTATTGTTAGAGTAACTTGTATCGGCTGGCGTAATCATAAAAAAGTTTTTGGCAACTTCGGTTTGCTGCCAAGCTGCATCATTTTCTGAGCCATCGACTTGAATAGCTGCCGTTTTTTCAAATATGTGGTATTGGTAAGATTCGTTTTTTTTCTGAGCAAAGATTTGAAAAGTAATAAAAAGTAAACTTAAAAGTAGTCGGTATTTTTGTTTCATGTTTTGTGGTTTGTCATTAAAAAAGAAAAGCCTGTCGGTATTTACTCATTGCTATTTTGTAGTTTTTTTGGCATGAATATTGAGAAAGGTAACATCATGCTTGTAAAAAAGCATGAAAAAGTGTTATTTTGCAGGTCAATACAAAAATTTAAACCTTGAGAAAGGAATCATGGCATTAATCAACAAAATTCGTGAACGGTCTGGCATAGCAGTTATCGTTATTGCAGCAGGCTTATTGTTATTCATTTTGGGCGGCGACGACCTCATCAGCCTCATTCAAGGCTCTGGCAACCGAGCTACACAAGAAATAGGCGAAATCGCTGGCAACCCCATACAGGCACAAGAATTTGCGCTGAAATTGGACGATGCCAAAAAATCATTTGAAATGCAGTCGGGCCGTACTGCAACCGAAGCCGAAGTACAGTCGCTCAAAGAACAAGTATGGAACCAGTATGTGGTGGACTATGGCTACAAAGCAGAATTTGAGGCATTGGGCTTGAAAGTAAGCAACGACGAACTCGTGGACATGGTACAAGGCAATAACATCAGCCCTACGATTAGAAATAACTTTTCAAACCCCCAAACAGGAGAGTTTGACAAGACTGCCGTGGTGCGGTATTTGAAAGAACTCAAAAAAATGCCAGTTGAACAACAACAACAATGGGAAAAATTTGAGAATAGCCTGTCTCAAAGTCGTTTGGTGAGCAAATACGAAAACTTGTTGCTCAAATCGAACTATGTAACCAAAGCCGAGGCCGAAAAACAGTACCAGTCAGAAATGACCAAGGCTTCACTCAAATACCTTTACGTGCCGTTTTATTCAGTAGCCGACACAACAATAAAGATAACAGACTCGCAACTGTCTGACTACTTGGCCAAACATAAAGAAGAATACAAAGGTTACGAATCGAGGTCAATGAACTATGTAACGTTTCCTGTTGTACCCTCAAAAGACGACAGCGCAACACTCTACAACAAAATCAGGGAACTGGCCAAAGTGATGGGCAATCCCAATACCAACGATTCGACATTTACCCGTGCCAACTCAGACGTACCAACCCAACTCTACTGGTCGCTGCCACAAATGCCCGAAAGCTTGAAGAGTGCAGTCAAAACAATGATAGCAGGCTCACCGCAAGGGCCATTCAAAGAAGGCAATACCTATTTTATTTATAAATATTTAGGCACAAAACAAGATACAACTGCCACTGCCAAAGCCAGCCATATTTTGATAAGCAAACAAGGACTAAACGACTCGGCCAAAGTACAGGCCAAAAATAGAGCATTGGACTTATTGAAAAAATTGAAAGCAGGTGAATCGTTCGAGGCGTTGGCCATGCAAAACAGCCAAGACACACAATCGGGACAACGTGGCGGCGACTTGGGGTATTTCCGCAAAGGACAAATGGTAAAGCCCTTTAATGATGCCGTTTTTGCGGCTTCGGGCGCAGGTTTGTTGCCAAATCTGATCGAGTCTGATTTTGGGTATCATATCATCAAAATCACCGATCCTAAGTCAAGCACTTTGTATAAAGTAGCCGTAATAGGCAAGACATTGACACCAAGCCAAATGACCCGTGATGCAGCCTATACCAAAGCAGACCAGTTTGCACTCAATGCCAAATCAAAGTCAGCATTTGACGAATTGGCCAAGAAAGAAAAAATGACAGTACAGTCAGCCAGCCGTATTGCAGAAGGTTCGTCAAACATCAACGCCATGACAGGCGTGCGTGAAATCGTAAACTGGTCGTTTGCCAATGACACCAAAGTTGATAAAGTATCGTCAGTATTTGAAACAGAAGACCAGTTTGTGGTAGCAACATTGACAGGAAAAACAGAAAAGGATAGCCCAAAAGTAGAGGATTTTCGTGAGCAACTACAAACCAAAGTACGCAACGTTGCCAAAGCCGAACAAATAACTACAAAACTAAACGGCATCAATGGTAGCACGCTCGAAGCCATCGCTCAAAAATATGGTGCAGGAGCATTGGTAGAGTCGGCCAACGACATCAGTATTGCAACAGGCTTTTTGACAAGTGCAGGCATGGATCCAACGGCATTGGGTAGAGGCTTTGCACTCAAAGCAGGAAAGAAAAGTAAAGTATTTACGGGCGAAAACGGCGTTTTTATAATGGAGCAAATTGGTAGCTTACCAGCCCCAGCCATAGCCGACTACACAACATACAAAACCAATCTGTTGGCTCGCTCTGGCATGAGCCAATATACAATCAGCGAAGCCATCAAAAGCAATTCAAAAATTACTGATAATCGGGCCAAGTTTTAGTTTACTTGATATATTCCACAAAAAAAGAGCCTCTCCAAGAGAGGCTCTTTTTTTGTGGAATATATCAAATTTAAGAACTGTCGGGTAGAAGCACCCGACACCACGGATATTGCTATTAGTCTATCAAATGCTTGATGGCCAATGGTTTTGAAGAGTCGGGCAATAGTTTTAACGACAATCAACCTAACCCTCAAACAACGCTTGCAACTCAGTAGCCTCTGATGGCTTCATGCGGCCTGCCAGCACTAACCGAAGCTGACGACGGCGCAAAGC
>JAYVJH010000190.1:0-17457 GCA_043769455.1 Runella sp.
CGAATTTCAAGGCCGCCCGTTTAGGCTCACAGACGTAGGAGGCAAAGTAATAACCAAAGCAATAGCCTAATAAGTTATTGCGTCCTTGTTGGTGTTTTCACCAACAAGCTGCCGTCCGATTTGTTGGTGAAAACACCAACAAAGGCACAAAATACCAACAAAGGCGCAATGGCGCAATAGTTAAACATTTTTCCATTAACCTAACGGCTATGGTGTTTCCAGCCGACACCTAACATTCACCCAACACTTATATTTGTCATGTAAATCTTAACCCAAACCTAATACACACAATATTTGTAGTTTATTCGTTATAATGACCAACAAAATCGTAAATTTGTACCCGTTTACCAAAATAAGTATCGTTCACACAATCTATTTTGGTAAATCATTGTTGATAACAAATACACCACACTGTCGATATGGCAGCCCCAAATATGACAATAGACTCCAAAAATTTATATTCTCAGTTGATGATGTCTGATGCAGACGATAGTATTGAAATTTTACCATTTGGCGACTTAGACGGCGATGACGAGCCGATTGTGATGCCCAACGAACTGCCAATTTTACCGATGCGAAACACCGTTTTGTTTCCTGGTATGGTTATTCCTGTTACTGTTGGGCGACAAAAATCTATCAAGCTCGTCAAAAAAGCCTATCGTGGCGACCGCCTCATTGGCGTTGTGGCACAAGAAAACCAAACCAAAGACGAGCCTACGAGCGATGACCTCTACTCAGTTGGAACGATGGCTTATATAATCAAAATGTTTACCCTGCCCGATGGTAACACGACAATAATCATTCAAGGACGGCAGCGTTTTAAGGTAGAAGAATATACCCGCCAAGACCCATACATGATGGCTCGTATTACGCCTATTGACGATGTTTTTGTGCATCAAAACAAAAAAGAATCCAAAGCCTTGATGCAGTCGTTGAGAGAATCTGCTCACAAAATACTGAGAATCAACCCCGAAATACCCCAAGAAGCCCGCATAGCGATTGATAATATAGAAAGTCCGATATTTTTGACACACTTTCTGTCGTCGAACATCAACGCTGAGGTAGCCGAAAAACAAGCACTACTCGAAAGCCCCGACATTCCAACTCAGGCTACTAAACTGCTTGAACTCATGATGCGGGAGATTCAGATGCTCGAACTCAAACGGGACATTCAGACCAAGGCCAGTTCGGATATTGACCAACAGCAACGAGATTATTTTTTGCGCCAACAAATCAAGGTACTCCAAGACGAACTGGGCGTAGAAACCCCAGAGCGAGAATTAGAGGATATTCGAGCAAAGGCGGCCAAGAAAAAATGGTCGGAGGGTGCCAAAAAACATTTTGAAAAAGAAGCCCAAAAGCTACAACGCATCAACCCCATGTCGCCAGACTATCCTGTTACGCTCAACTATCTTGAATTGATGACAGACTTGCCTTGGGGCGAATATTCAAAAGATAATTTTGATTTGAAACGGGCGCAAAAAGTGTTTGATGCCGACCACTTTGGCCTCGAAAAAATCAAAGAACGTATTATAGAATACCTTGCAGTACTCAAACTCAGAAACAACCTCAAAGCGCCCATATTGTGTTTGTACGGCCCGCCTGGAGTTGGTAAAACCTCGCTGGGGAAGTCGGTAGCTAAGGCTCTGGGGCGTAAGTATGTTAGAATGGCGCTGGGCGGCTTGCATGACGAAGCTGAAATCAGAGGCCATCGCAAGACTTACATTGGTGCTATGCCCGGCAAGATTATCCAAAATCTTAAAAAAGTAGGTACTTCCAATCCTGTTTTTGTGTTGGACGAAATAGACAAGATTAGCTCTAATTTTAGAGGCGACCCTGCATCGGCATTACTCGAAGTGCTTGATCCTGAACAAAATAGTACGTTTACCGACAATTATTTGGAGGTAGAATACGACCTGTCGAAAGTTATGTTTATAGCTACCGCCAACTCGCTCGATAGCATTCACCCTGCACTCAGAGACCGTATGGAGATTATTGAGCTAACGGGCTACACAGTAGAAGAAAAATTGCAGATTGCCAAAAAATACCTTGTACCAAAACAACGCAAAGACCACGGTCTCGATGCCAAAACGTTTAGTATCGACGACAAAGCCATTCAAAAAGTAATCGAGCATTACACCCGTGAGTCTGGTGTCAGAAATTTAGAACAGAAAATGGGTACATTGGTCAGAAAAACAGCCAAATCTATTGTTCTCGAAGAAGAATACCCCAAAGCCATCAAGCCCGAACACATCGAAAAGTTGTTGGGCAGCGAGATATTTGACCGAGATTTGTATCAAGACAACAACATTGCGGGCATCGTAACAGGTTTGGCCTGGACATCGGTAGGTGGCGAAATACTATTTGTAGAGTCGAGCCTGAGCCGTGGCAAAGGCGGGCTGACGCTGTCGGGGCAACTCGGCGATGTAATGAAAGAGTCGGCAGTTACGGCATTGTCGTACCTCAAAGCCAACTCCGACACACTCAATATCGACTACCGTATTTTTGGCCATTACGACCTCCACGTACACGTACCAGCAGGTGCAGTACCCAAAGACGGCCCCTCGGCGGGCATTACGATGCTTACTTCGATGGCTTCAATTTATACTCAGCGCAGAGTCAAGTCGCACGTAGCAATGACGGGCGAAATTACGCTTAGAGGCAAAGTATTGCCTGTGGGTGGCATCAAAGAAAAAATATTGGCCGCTGGTCGGGCTGGTGTCAAAGAGATTATTATGTGTGTCAAAAATCGCAAAGACATCGAAGAAATCAACCCCAATTATATCAAAGACATGACCTTTCATTATGTCGAAAACGTAGATGAGGTATTGGCCGTGGCACTATTGCCCGAAAAAGTAAAAAAAGAAATGAAGTTTATTTTGCCAGAAGAGAAAAAAGAAGTGGCTATTGTTTAAGTACACTGTTAGCTAAGTTTCTATAGCTTTTAATTTGCTCACAGAAATTACAAAATTACACCGAAAAGTAAAAATTCTGTCGCAGCGCGTACCGTGAGTTCCGTGCGCCAAAAAACTAACCAAGTCTATCTTGAACTATGAATTTAGACAACGCCAAAATACAATTTATTACTGACATCAAGCAGAAAGTAAGGCAAGCGCAATATGCTGCTTTGAAAGCGGTCAATACTCAACTAATTGGCCTTTATTGGGAACTTGGTAGAGCCATAGCCGAAAAACAAGACATTGGCTGGGGCAAAGCTATTGTTCCTACGCTATCAAAAGAGCTGCAAAGCGAGTTTCCTGACATGACAGGATTTTCGACTACCAATTTGTGGTACATGGTTCAATTTTATACTGAATATCAAGCAGATACAAATCTCCAACCATTGGTAGGAGAAATTAGTTGGAGCAAGCATTTAGTTATTTTATCTAAATGCAAAGACTCACAAGAACGGCTTTTTTATACGATTTCTACCAAAAAATTTGGCTGGACAAAAGATGTACTCATTCATCAAGTCGAAAATAAAACGTATCAGAAATACCTGCTCAATCAAACAAATTTTGACGAGGTGCTACCCGACAAAATAAAAAACCAAGCCCACTTGGCCGTCAAAGATCATTATAATTTTGGGTTTTTGGAAATGGCAGAACAGCACAGCGAATATGAACTCGAACAAGCACTTATCCGAAATATCAAAGATTTTTTGTTGGAAATGGGTCCCGATTTTAGTTTTATGGGCAACCAATACAAAATTTATGTGGACAACAAAGAATACAAAATAGACCTCTTGCTATTTCATCGAAAACTTCAATCGTTGATTGCCATAGAATTGAAAATTGGCGACTTTGAGCCTGAACACAAAGGCAAAATGGAGTTTTACTTGTCAGTTCTGAACGATACCGTCAAACTCCCACACGAAAATCCTGCTATTGGCATTATTATTTGCAAAAATAAAAGCCGAACAGTGGTCGAATATTCGCTCAAAACGGCTACGCTGCCTATCGGAGTGGCTACTTACACAACTACCGAACAGCTACCTGACGGCTACAAAGACCTGCTACACGCAACCAAAGAAATTACTGAAAAAATATTAGAATGGCAGGAATATAAATAATATTCTGTTTAGTGAAGAATAATCAAGGAATTGACGACCAACGACCAACGACCAACCATGAACATCAGGATAGGATTAGGCTATGACGTACACCAGTTAGAGGCTGGGCGAGATTTTTGGCTTGGTGGCATACAGATTCCACACGGCCACGGTGCCAAGGGACATTCTGACGCCGATGTGGTTTGTCATGTGTTGTGCGATGCGTTGTTGGGTGCAGCCAATATGCGAAACATCGGCTTTCATTTTTCAGACAAAGACCCACAATATAAGGGCGTGGACAGTAAAATACTACTGGCCAAAGTACTCGAAATGATACGTGAGGCTCACTACGAAGTCGGCAACGTTGATGTTACTGTCGTACTACAAGAACCTAAACTCAATCCGCACATTCCAGCTATGAAAGCCTGCTTGGCCGAAGTCATGGCGATTGACGAGAACGATATTTCTATCAAAGCCACTACTTCCGAACACATTGGTTTTGTAGGTCGTCAAGAAGGAATTGCGGCACACTGCGTGGCGTTGATTTATAAGAAAAATATTGATTAGCGAAGCCATCGCTCTGAGCAACGGCTTCGCTAAATAACCAATTAAGTACTTATTCAAAACTAATACGGTATTTTAATTTTGATAACTTACTGATTAACAACATTGTATTTAACTCAAGACACCAGACTATATACTCATGGCTACTTAAATTCCCAAACAATTATTATCTCTATAAAAAACCGCCGTACAGTTGTGGTGAGCCGTTACAGGTGCAAATCCCCAAAAGTCTATTCTACGAAAACCCCGTTCTTTCAATAAATCGTGAGCTGACTGATAGTTTTCTCGTTCGGGATTGTCAAACACAATAACACCGTCTGGGGTTAGATTCTGAACAGCTTGCTCCACACAACGCACTCGTTGCCGTCCGTCCACAATCACGACATGGTACTGTTGGCCAGCTTTGGCTACTTCGCCCGTATAGTTTTCAATGTTCTGAACGTCTTGATAAACTACGGAGGCATTGGCGGGTAATTGATTTTTGACAAGCTCAAACCAAGATTTATCGTGTTCTACAGCCTTAATATTGCCCACTCGTGCCGCATACCAGCGTGTGGAGTTACCACTGCCGTACTCAAAAACATTCATTTGTTTGGTCAAACGGTGTTCGATAAACTCAATAAACGGATAGGTACACCAAGGCAACGGCTCGCCGTTGGCATCGACTGATTGTTTGGTTTTGAAGCTACGAAACCAGCCTAAGTCGGTCAGTGCGCTTTGGGCATAAATTTGAGCTATTCCGCCTAAGCCAATGGTATTGAGAGCAGAGCGAATAGCGTTTTTAATGGGTTTCATTAGTTATAATTAGTGGTTAAGAAGTAATGTAGAATTATGAATGACGGCCCGCGCTGCGATTGAGTAAATTTATAATCGTGTTTAAATTTACTTGATGTGTCCACGCCAAGACTCGCCCCAGTGTGGTGAGTTTTAGGTCATCTTTTTACGTCTCGTAAAATTACCGCATATCTTTATTTTTCTAAATATTTATCAATAACAGCCTTCCAAAGCCCATTTATCTCCTCCGAAATATTTAGTTTTAAAATAAAAATACAACACAAAACAATAATAATCAGAGATTTGTAACTAATAGAAAACAACACAAGCCAGACCGAGCCATCAAAAACAGGTAGCCAGTTTACAGTCAAAAATACTATACCAAAAATAGCTAATACTTGTACGGCTTTGGTAGTGTAGGGTATGAGGCCAAATTTGTGCCAAACAAAACCCATTCTGGTCAGGCTATATACCAATGTTGTGGCCGCCGTAGCAAAAGCTGCCCCATTGATTTGATAAATCGGAATCAAGAAACGATTGGCGGCAATACAGATTACGGCCATGCCCAACACAAAAAAAGTAGTATATCTAAAAAAGTGCGAATACATAATAATCTCTGAACTCATGCCAGCGGCCATATCAAATAGTTTGGCCAATGACAATAATAGTACGACAGTTTTGCCTTGATTATAAATATCACCTTTGGGCAAGAGCGCAAAAATACCATCAATATTGACCCAAATTAACAAAAAAACCAGCCCACCAGCTAAGAACTGATGTAGTGCTGTTTTCTGGTGAATGGCTTGTACTTTGGCCCAATCGTTGTCTTTGATGGCGGCTGTCAGAAACGGAATGGTGATTTGGGTAAGTGATTTTCGGGGGATTTCGATAGTTGTGGCAATATAAGTAGCAATAATAAAAATACCCGCTGCCCCCAAACTCGCTTGGCCTGCCAGCATCGTTCGGTCTATGAGTAGTAGTACGCTTGCACCAGCCCCACCCAAAAAAACAGTAAGCCCATAGCCCATCATTTCTTTAAATAACCGAGGCGTAAGTGTACTAAAAAACTCGAACGACCAATAAAATTTACCTAAATGTTTGATATAAAACAATAATACAACTACACAAGTACCATACATAGCCACCGACAAATAGACAAACCAGTCAAAACTTAGCCAGCCAAAGCCAAATAAAAGAGTGAGAATCATCATCACAATTCGGGCATAGACTTCACGCACAAAAGTAGGTACAACAACCCGGCTGTTGTTGCGAGAGTAGGCTTCGAGAACAATGACATAGACCCAAAAAATGGTGATGGGTACAACCAGAATATGATAGTGAATCAATAATGGTGAGCGTTCGGCAAAATAGTTGATGATTTGGCTCTCAAATACAAAATACAAGCCACCCGCCAACGTACAACCAACGAGCGGCATAGCCAGTAGCCAGACCATAAAACCATGGTGCTGGTGGTTGTCGTCTCGGAATCTACTAAAAAATTTATCGGCAATGAAGGGCGTGCCAATGTGGGCAAAGGCCGCAAACATAATACTGTTTTCGAGCAATATTCGTGAAAGCCCAATTTGCTCTGGGCTGAGAAATTTGGTTGAAATAAACAACTGATTGACAACGCCCAAACCCACGCCAATATAGGCCACAGCACTACTTTTGAGGCTTTGCCTAATTACTATTCCCATTTATTGTTTTGTGGTTTTCTACTGTTTTTCAATCCATCAGCTCTCGTACTCGTGCTTTCATTTTTGGGCGTTCGCCTGCTGGCACGATTACTATAAAGTTATCGGTCATTGTATCGCCGTTTCTAAACATATTACCTACTCGTACCGATACCGTATTTGTGATGTCTTTGCCGTCTGTGCCTTTGGTGATAGTGGTATATGGCGCACTAAATTCACGAGCCTTGACCGACCCTCGTTTTGAGGTAAGTCGTTTTCCTGTGGCATTGAGGCAGTCAAAATCGGCCAATAGCTCTTGGTATTCTGTTCCAAAAACAGTTTGTCGAGGAAACATCAATTTGGTACAGCCACTTTTGTTGGTTACATAAACCGTTATCTCGTACCTACTATACGTTTCTTCTTTTACGTCTTTTTTACTTTCATTTCTAATCTCAAATCCATATTCTACTCCGTTTACTTCGGCAGGTCGGCCTTCTTCGAGGTCGTAGGCGGCTTGGCCAAAGCAAACCGAAGAAAATAATAAACAAAAAGCAAGCATGTTAAAAATTTTCATAAAATTGAGTTTTGAGTGAGCTACATTTTTTCAATATCTTCCTTAGGCAATCCAGTCAACTGTGAAATAGCATCTATTGACAAGCCCATTTTTTTTGCACTTAAAACTATTTCGGCTTTTCCCTTGGCTATACCCTCGGCTTTTCCCTCGGCTTTTCCCTCGGCTTTTCCCTCAGCTATACCTTCGGCTCGGCCTTCGGCCTTTCCCTCGGCCTTTCCCTCGGCTCGCCCTTCGCTGTAAGCTGCATTTTTGGCAAAATCAAAAGTGGCTAAATTATCTCTAAAAATCTTTAAACTTTTTTCATAACTATATAGCTCTTGTCTGTTGTACTTCGATATTTCTGCTTTTTCAAATGCCTGAATAAATATGTCATCTTTAAATACATTTGGAATATTCTCAAAATCTTCTAAGTTTTTTATAAAATATAGCCATTTGTCCAAACGAGTTACCAATTCTGTCTCTTTTTTATTGAAATTTGGCATCTCTACATATACGTATTTCAGTTTGTCATAAAAAGGTCGGTTGTGCTGATCTTTGAGTTGTACCGTATGAATAACCTCACCTTTTGATGGGTCGTTGTGATAATCATTAAATTCAAAATCTAAAATACCGATACAATAAACAGCTTTCAATTTATAATTCCACGGCCCTCTTATGGCCTGGTCTTGAATTGGAAAAGTAGAGTAATAAATAGTTCGGTCTTTGAAATATTGCTGTTCTGCTTTCTGTAACTCTATAATAAATTTCTCTCCTTTTTCATTTTCGCAGTAAATATCATATATCGCCGTTCTATCGTCTTTGGTTCTACCCAGACGCTCTTTGTCTTTATATGACAAGGAAACTATGGGACTATTTTCGGGCAAAATACTATTTAAAAAGTCAATGAGCATCGGTTTACTCGCATTTTCTCCAAATAATCTTTTGAACCCAAAATCGGTAAACGGATTTATGTACAGTGCTTGCATAATGTCAATGATTTGGGATAACGACTCAAAACTACAATTTTTCTAAAATAACTGCAATACGCTCGGCGGCGTGGCCGTCCCAAAGTGGTGGAATAGCCCCTTTTTTGGCTTTTCCGCTCAATATTTCTTCAACTTTTGAGTAAACGGTAACAGGATTGAGATCGGCCAATAACTGATTTGTGCCAATTTCGACGGTTGATGGCCTTTCGGTGCTATCTCTAAACGTCAAACATGGTACTTGCAAATAAGTTGTTTCTTCTTGTATTCCGCCCGAGTCTGTAACAATCAGTGCGGCGTTTTCCATCAAGTTCAAAAACTCTAAATAACCCTGTGGCTCAGTGAGCGTAAGGCCAGAGATAGCCTCTAACTTAGATTGTAGCCCAAATTTTTCGATATTGCTACGAGTCCGTGGGTGAATCGGAAACAATACTTTTCGATGGCGTGTGGTGTCGGCAATGATTTGTAAAATACTGGCCAAGCCATCGGGACTGTCCACATTAGCTGGGCGGTGCATAGTCATTAGCACGTAGTCGTTTTTTCGATAATTAAACTGGCTCAATACGTCCATCTTTTGAGCTTTGGCTCGGTAATGCACCAATGAATCAATCATACAGTTACCGACCATAAACACTTTTTCGCTGGGTACGCCTTCTCGTTTTAGGTTATCAATGCCCGCTTGTTCGGTTACAAAAAGCAAGTCAGAGATGCTGTCGGTCAATATTCGATTGATTTCTTCGGGCATTTTTCTGTCGCCGCTACGCAAGCCTGCCTCTACGTGTGCGATGGGTATGTGTAGTTTGCTGGCTACGAGCGCACAGGCAATAGTACTTGTTACATCGCCCACCACCAGTACCAAGTCTGGCTGCTCCGCTTCGGCTACTTTCTCAAACTCAATCATGATTTTGGCCGTTTGCTGGGCGTGTGAGCCACCGCCAATTCCCAAAAAATAATCTGGCTTTGGCAGTTCTAATTGGTTAAAAAACACGTCCGACATCTTAGCATCGTAGTGCTGACCTGTATGAACTATTTTTGAGTTGATGTTGGCGCATTGACCAAAGGCACGGTGTAGCGGTGCTACTTTCATAAAATTGGGCCGTGCGCCCACAATGTTTAGTATCTTTTTCATTATGCCCCAAAACTACAAAATTCGAGCCAACTCACGAAGTATGGTCGCTAATAATAAGCCATTTGCCTTTTATTTTTCTAAAAACCAATGTAAAATGCCCACCTATATCACCTTTTTCGGGACGGGTAAGTTGCCATTTACCAATGACGGTGGCTACGGTTTTGTCTAAAATTTGAAGTTTCAAAACCGTAAATTTTAGCGTTCCCATCGTTGCACGGTCTGGATAGCGGCGGTTATAGTTGTCGAGCGTGTTTTGCCAGCCGTAAGTGGGGCCGTTTGCCCCCACAAAAGCCAGCGAGTCAGACTTCCAGTAGCCTTCCATAAACGACGGAATGTTACCAACGTTCCAGTCGGTTTCTTGTTTGTTCATCAGTTTTATGATGGCAGCTTTGTCAGTAGTTTGGGCCATTGTTTTTTGCATAAAAAACAATGAAAGAACGATAAAAGTAAGGATTTGGGTTTTCATTTTTTTAGTACTTGCTTTGGTTTTATTACAACGAGGATTGAAATTTCAATAAATGGGGTTATTTGCGACAAAACGAAAAATTATCGCTAATAAATTCAGTCAAAGATAAGTATAAATTGAGTAATTGGAAAGCCTACAATAAAAGTTTGCAGACCAAATATACTATATTTTCAGTATCTTCTCCTGAAAAGTATATGGATAGTTGCTTATAAATAAACAACGTTTTGATTTGTTTTAAATAACTGATTATTAGACAATTACAATGTTTTTCGTTGTCCGTTTTTACTATTTACTGCTTACCTGACTAAAAACGCCTAACAACACAGGAAAATCTTTTGCCAAAACTTTATCACTAAGAGATTATTAGCTGTACGATGGTCTGATGTGAGCCAAAACTTCCTGACTTTTATACTATTTTTTTGGTGTAAATACCGTATTTTTGAGATTATCATGAAAAAACAAAAATGGACGTAAAAATAGAATCTTCGTGGAAACAACGCCTCGCACCAGAGTTTGAAAAACCATATTTTGGGCAGTTAGTCGAATTTGTCAGAAATGAGTACAAAACGCAGACTGTTTATCCACCTGGGTCTTTGCTCTTTAACGCTTTCGATAAATGCCCGTTTGACCAAACAAAAGTCATTATTTTGGGGCAAGACCCCTACCATGGCTACGGGCAGGCCAATGGACTTTGTTTTTCGGTCAATGATGGAGTACCCAATCCACCCTCACTTTCAAATATTTTCAAAGAAATCAAAACCGATTTGGGTAACCCCTTTCCTAAAACTGGTAATCTGGAACGCTGGGCGGAGCAGGGAGTGCTGTTGCTCAACTCAACGCTTACTGTAAAAGCCAACGCCGCAGGCTCGCATCAAGGCAAAGGCTGGGAGCGGTTTACAGATGCCGTGATTGCGAGCCTCAACGACAATAAAAGCAACTTGGTTTTTATGCTCTGGGGCAAATATGCCCAAGACAAAGGCAAGGTAATAGACAGCAGCCGGCACTTTGTGCTAAAAGCCCGCCACCCGTCGCCACTATCGGCCAATCAGGGTGGGTGGTTTGGCACGAAGCATTTTAGCCAAGCCAACAACTACCTCAAAAACAAAGGATTGATTATGATTGACTGGTAGGCCCAAGCGATGCTCGCCAGTCTTCGAGTTGTGCTTTTATGATTTCTAAATGTGCAATCGTGCGGCGTTTTTGTAGTGCCATACTTTTTGAGTTTTTGATGGCACTCAGCGCATATTTGTAGCTATGCTCTTTGACTAAAATCAAGTCCACTATCAAACTTAACAGTTCTACGTTTTCGGCAGTATAAAACCGTTTGCCATCGCTGTGTTTGATGGGTTGGAACATAGGAAAGGCCTTTTCCCATTCAATAAGTATTGGTTTGGTGAGTCTGTAACCCGATCTGTTAAAGATAGCTATCACCTCGTCAATAGGTATGCCTTTGTCTCTTGGTTTCATGGGTATTTATAACCAATTAAATTCTTGCCTAACACCGCTATATCTACGCATCTCCATGACCATTGAGCCTACCCACAAATCGACCTCAATACGAACAGGCACTTTGTTTATGTCGTCAGACACCCATATTCTGATTGAATTTTCGCCTTTAAACAATTGGTTTTCGGGCAATATAGGGTTTATTTTAATGACTTTTATTTTGCCCAATCTTGTCTTTATTGTCTCACGGCCTCTGTATCTAATTTTGGTTGTGTATGATTCTTTATCAAAAAAAGTAGGAATCTGAATCACATCGCCAGGGTTGTATTTGCTATAATCTATCGTTCTCAAAAAATAATAACCACTGATGGCATCTTGGGCGTTGTTGAGCGTATTGTAGGTTTTTGCACCATTTTCGTCGTTTACTAATGCACTGTTTTTGGAATGATCATAAACCACTACTTCTTCTTTGCGATATTTGTTTTCTTGAATATTCCGATAAAATTTTTGTGGTACAATCGCCGAAGTATCTATCCATGTTTGCCAGTTATCTTTAATGTTGGCAAGCCAATCAAACGCCCCCAGCGTTTTGCCATGTACGCTAATTTTATAACAAGGTCGTCCGTTGATGTTTGTTACCTGTGGGCTAACCGACACGGAGGCTTCGGCAGCACTAAAAAGCCCATAATTGACTTTATACTCAAAGTTTTCGCCTGCCACAAAGCTATTATTAGATATTTTCCGATAGTCTTCGTCCTTGGCAACAAAACCCGTTGCCACAACAATAAATAACGTTAAAGTCAGTACTTTCTTCATATTTTAGAACGATGTTGGGTATTTGGTTTTAAGGTATTTTAAATAACTGATAAAATTACCTTTAAATTTTTGTTCAAATTCTACCTTAAAATCATTTTGCTTGGACCTGTAAGTAAGATAGCCGATAAAAAACGCATTATTGGGCAGTTTGTTATCTATACCTCTACGATATTTTTTTACACCTCTGGCCAATAGCGTATCTGTGCTACTCATTATTTGCCCAACTATTTTTAATTTGACACTGTCTTTCAGTGGGTTAGCCTTTTGTTGAAAGTCTTTTGAGGCATACAAACTGTCGAGTTGCTTGGCACCTTTTAAGATATGCTGGCTGTAAGCATCGCCGTATTTTTTTTGAAATTCATATCGTTTTAACTGTCCTGAGTTTTTGCCAAATTTATAATTCAGAAACCTTACTGCGCCATAGTCGCCTACAAAACTTGCCAAATTTTCGTTCAGTTCAAGGTTATCTTTCACAAAAACTGTACCATGGGTCAGTTCGTGCGAAATCAAATTGGCCAACTGCCCTTCGCTTCGGTAGAGCATCGACGACAGCACGGGGTCGTCTAAATAACCCAACGTGGACCACGCCGACACTTCGTTGAGTTGGGTATCGAAGCCCTCGGCGATGTATTGTTTTTGTTCGGCATTGGCACGGGTACTGTCAAAATAACCCTTGTACGAAAACCGACCAATAACAGGAAACGTCCACTCTTTGGCCACTAACCTATATTGCTCTGAGGCAGTCAGTACCCACAAAATAGGTAACCCTCGCTGGTCATAAAGCTGTGTGTAGCTTCCAGACGAGTCTAAGCCGAGCGAATCTATGGCAAATTGCTTGATTTCGGTTATTAACTGTAACTGTTTTTTGAGCGAATCTGGAAAGTTTTTATCGGCCATCACTTCGGTTATTGGTCTGGTATTGAGCAAAACACTGGCCTGCCCACGAGCCTGCATATAGCCATAACTGAGCAAGTCTCGGTAATAAAGCCCCAATCCAAGGAGTAGTATCAAAACGGTAAGTAGTATTTTTTTGGTGATTGACATCTCTATAATTTTTATTCAAAGAACGTATAAAAGCCCCAAATTTCGTATCATTGTCATAAAATTTTGTGCCAATGAACTGGAACTATCCGATTACTACCCTCGAATATACGTTAGCCGCAGCGTTTTTGGTTTTGAGTTTGCTTTACATTGGCCGAACGATGTGGGCCGCTCGCTCGGTTGGTACGACTTCACGGGCAGTAGTTGTGAAGTTTTTCTTACGGTCAATCTATTTTTTATTACTATTGGTTTCGGTAATAGGCCCCTATTTTGGTGAGCCAGAACGAGAAGGCGTATCAGAGGGAAAAGATGTATTTTTTTTGGTCGATGTTTCAAAATCAATGGACGTACAGGACATACAACCGTCTCGTTTGGAAAAAACTAAATTTGAACTCAAAAATCTCGTCAATGTCCTAACAGGCAATCGGTACGGACTCATTGGCTTTTCGTCAGAGGCTTTCGTACAAGTACCACTGACGTTTGACATGAACGCCTTTGGGCTGTTTTTGGACGCTCTCAACACCAACCAAACCAGTAGCGGTGGTACAAATATATGTAGTGCCGTTGAGCTGGCTATTCAGAAAGAAACAGCCAACAACAGCCCCAAACAAACCACAAAAGTACTGGTGCTACTCACCGATGGTGAAGATTTTGGTAACTGCCAAGACAATAACCTATCAAAACTACGACAACATGGCATAGCGCTCATTGTAGTTGGCATAGGTACAGCCAAAGGTGGGCAAATCAAAAAAGGGAATGACTGGCTCAAAGACGATAACCAAGCAACTGTGGTGAGTCGCTTAGATGCTCAATATTTAAAAAAAATGTGTAAAAAAACAAATGCCCAGTACATCGAAATCAGCGATACCAATAATGGATTTGGTAAAGTAGCCGAAGCCATAGACAACATGCCCAATAGCCTAATAGATGGCCGCAAGGTATTGGTTACGAGCAATAGGTATCAATATTTTTTGGTTTTGGCTCTTGTTCTAATCATTTTTGATGTGTTGGTTACGATAACAACTTTTGAAATATAGATAAATCAACAGATTTTTAAGATATTTGTAGCCAGCAAAATGAACTCACTGTTACTATCAATCTTACTTTGGCTTTGGGACAATCGGTCGTTCGATACGATTGAGGCCAATAATAGGGCAAAAATTATAGCCGAGCAAGCGTTCAGAGAGCAAAACTATCCGTTGGCAATCGTAAATTATCAAAAAATAATCCGCTCTTCGCTACTCGTTGAGCCAGCTCTACGACTCAATTTGGCCAATGCCCTTTTTGAAAACAATAAACTCAAAGAAGCACAGCAGCAATACATTCGATTGACAAAACTCTCAGACTTGTTTATTTCTTCGCAAGCGCAAATGCAACTTGGACTAATTGAGGTACAACAAAAAGATACCGCTGCGGCACTCGTCAGTCTAAAAAAGTCACTCAAAATCAATTCTTACAACAGCATTGCAAGGTTTAATTTTGAACTATTAAAAAGTCAATATAGCAACAAGACAACCATCAGTGAGCCAAAACCTAAGCCCACAAATACCAGTGCAAAATTACAAACGATGGGTACGCAGGTAGTAGAAACAGAACAAAAAAAAGACATTTTGGAACGACTCAATTCAATAAAAATGACCGAAGCGCAAGCAATCACAATTTTAGATGCCATGCAAACGTCAGAAATACAATATTTACAACAACGCCGCCAAAAATCAACCAATGTAGATGCAGGAAAATGGTAGTTTAGCGTTTTTCAGCGAGACATCACTCATTTTTTATTCTTCACTAATTAAATGTCAATTTCAGAAACAAATTTTCAGTTCCCCAATCAGATGGGCTTTTATCGTGGCAAAGTCCGTGATGTTTATTTCTTTTCTGATTTTTTGCTCATGGTAGCCTCCGACCGTATTTCGGCTTTTGATGTGGTACTGCCCAGAGCCATACCGTTTAAGGGTCAAGTATTAAACCAAATAGCGGCCAAATTTCTGACTGCTACCCAAGATATTGTACCCAACTGGCTCATAAATGTACCCGATCCAAACGTAACCGTTGGCCGCAAGTGTGAGACATTTCCAGTTGAGATGGTCGTCAGGGGATATTTGGCTGGCCATGCCTGGCGGCAATACAAAGCAGGCCAAAGGCTAATTTGTGGCGTAACCATGCCCGATGGCCTGAAAGAAAACGACCGCTTTCCTCAGCCTATCATAACGCCCACTACCAAAGCCCACGAAGGCCACGACGAAGACATAGCCTGTGAGCAAATTTTAAAGACAGGATTAGTTTCAGAAAAAGATTACAGCCAGTTAGAGTATTTTTCATTGGCTCTGTTTGAACGTGGTACAGCTATGGCCGCCGAGCAAGGGCTTATATTGGTGGACACTAAATATGAATTTGGGCAAATTGATGGACAGATTTACCTCATCGACGAAATCCACACGCCCGACTCGTCTCGCTATTTTTATGCCGATACTTACACCGAAAACCAAACTAAAAACCTACCACAACGCCAACTCTCAAAAGAATTTGTGCGTGAATGGCTTATCGCCAATGGTTTTCAGGGTAAAGACGGGCAAGCCGTGCCAGCGATGAGCGACGAATGGATTACAGAAATATCAAATCGATATATTGAACTCTATGAAAAAGTAGTAGGTGAGCCGTTTGTCAAAGCCGAAACCAACGATATTTTGGGACGAATAGAAAATAACATATTGCGGTCGTTTCAACAATAACCTGATTATACGCTACTTATGGCTTATCTGAACGTGCGAGAAGAAGAACTCAAAAACAAAATTGCCCAAGATTATTTTGGGGTTTTTGACTGTACGCAAATAATTGGTAACGTAGATTTTTGTGTTAGGCCACATAATCCAATCAAAAATCAAGTACCAGTTTTTGAGATAGAGTCGTTGCTGTGGGCCGAGGCAAAAAAAGGGAAGTCAGATATTTATAAGTCTATTGTTCAGCTCATTTTGACTATTGGCAAAGCCCGAACATTTGACAAAACCCTGCCTCCTGCCTACGTTGGTGCTTTCGATGCTTACAATATAGCATTTGTGGCCTACAACGACATTCATGATATTTTTTACCAAAACGATTTCAACTGGAACGTAACACCCTCGGACTACGACACAAAAGAATTTGCGTTGGTTTTGGGTAGAGTAACCAAAACGATTGATAGCTATTCATTGATTTTTGATTTTGAAAGAGACAAAACAGAACTGAACGATTTTATCAAAACCAATTTTATTGTTGGCAAATCTGGCACTTCCAAAATCAGAATTGATAAAAACAATTTTATGGTCATTTATAACAAATGGCTACAGGCCGTCAAGCCTACGATTGCCGTAAATTGGGATATTGTTAAAAAAAGCGGCATCATTGACGGTGACTTTTACCTTGCCGATTTGCTTTCGGGCGAAAACATTACCCTCAAAGAAAAACTCTTTGTGTTGCTCAAAAAAGACTGCTATCAATTAGATAAAAAACTAAATGAATTAGGGTTGTTTAGCACCAGTTCGGCCCCTTTCAACGACAACCAAAAGGTACATACTCAATTTTGGAATAGATACGACCGCCCACCCCGTGAAGAATATTGGGATTATATTGTAGATAGGCGAGATTTGCTGGTGCCTCAAGATGTGCGAGAGCGCAAAGGTAGTTTTTTTACACCTCAAATTTGGGTTGAAAAATCACAAGAATACTTAACTGACACTTTGGGCAACGACTGGCAAGATGACTATTATATCTGGGACTGTGCCGCCGGAACAGGTAATTTATTGGCGGGGCTTACAAACAAATACCATATTTGGGCATCGACACTCGATAAGCAAGACGTTGATGTGATGCACGACCGAATAGAAACCATGAACCAAGGCTCGACTAAGGGCCAAGGCAGCAATTTGTTAGATGACCACGTTTTTCAGTTCGATTTTTTGAATGATGATTTCAATAAACTACC
>JAYVJH010000191.1:0-2300 GCA_043769455.1 Runella sp.
TCACTCACATAGTTGGCATCAAGTGTAGTAGCTTTGACAAAAAAAGTAGGATAATTACTCAATATTTTACTACACTGTTTCAGAGAGATACGTTCAAACTCATTGAGGTTTGGTTTATAAATAGGTATGACAACTGCCACTAAATCTTTTTTCATTTGTTGTTATTCAAATATATCGCCCAACATGGTTTTCCACCAGTGGCCAGCATCGTGTACTTGGTATTGTCTATAATTTTTTAAAATAGGCAACAACCGATTTAAAATACTATCAGATAAGGTGCTTCGTACTTCATAATGGGCGACCCTGCTTTTGAGTAATATTGTGTAGTGGGTTGGCACAGTTTCCTGCTTGACCATATATTCATACAAATTTTTAGAATCATGGTATTTTTTGAGAATAGACTCGGATTTTTGGGAGCGAGGCCGAGAGAATCTATCTAAAAAACCAATTTTTTGGGTCTGAGTTCCAAAGCCCACCTGCTGGGAGGTGTGTTGTCTATAAAGTACGAGAGGCTCTTCGACCATCATTATACGATTGTCGATCGACAGCCATAGTGCAATCCAGCCATCATGTATAAGCTCTTTGATGAGTGTTGGTACGGGTAGTATTTCGGGCAAAATATATCTACGAATGGCCAGCGTAGCACCCGTAACTACATATCCTTTCAATAATATGTCGAAGGCTTGTCCGTTTTTCCATAAATTTTGCGCCTTAGTACCAAAACTTACTGCTTCCCACGCAGTTTGACCTGTTAAGTTTGAGTGTTCGTCAATGATATTAGCATTTGAAAAAACACCGTCTATGTGTTTATTTGTAGTAAAACAAACACATATTTTTTCTACTTTTTGAGGTAGCCAAACATCGTCTTGGTCGCACAATATAATAATTTCATTTTGGCATAAAGACAAACACTTTTCAAAATTACGATTTGAACCTAAATTAGTACTATTGACAAAAACTCGAACTGGAAAAGTAACAGTTTTGGCAAATTGCCCTATAATTTCAACGGTGTTGTCGGTTGAGCAATCATCACAAACCACCAACTCATCAACGGCTTGCGTTTGGTTGGCAATACTTGTTAATTGTTCCAATAAAAATTTTGACCCGTTGTAGGTACACATTGCAACAGATATACTCATTGCTATTGGTTTAGAATGATTTTAGACTGCCACAGGTGCTTTGATGGCAGGGTGTGGATTGTAGTTTTCGAGGGCAAAGTCTTCGTATTTAAAATCAAAAATTGACTTCACGGCTGGGTTGAGTTTTAGAGTAGGCAGTGGCCTAAACTCACGACTTAACTGTAACTCTACTTGCGCCAAATGATTGGAATAAATATGTGTGTCGCCACTTGTCCAGACAAAGTCGCCACATTCAAAGTTACATTCTTGCGCCAGCATCATTGTGAGCAGCGCATAGCTGGCAATGTTGAACGGTACTCCCAAAAACACATCAGAAGACCGCTGATATAGCTGACACGATAACTTATTGTCGGCTACATAAAACTGAAACAAAGCATGGCAAGGACTTAGTGCCATTTTGGGTAAATCGGACGGGTTCCAAGCTGAAACAATAATTCGGCGTGAGTCGGGGCTATTTTTGAGTTGCTTAATTACTTCTTGTAGTTGGTCAATAGTCTGGCCGTTGGGGGCTTCCCAACTGCGCCACTGCTTACCATATACGGGGCCGAGGTTACCATCGGCATCTGCCCATTCGTCCCAAATACCTACGCCATTGTCTTTTAGATACTTGATATTTGTTTCGCCTTTCAGAAACCATAATAATTCATGGATTATAGACTTGGTATGTACTTTTTTGGTAGTAACAAGCGGAAATCCCTCTTGTAAGTTGAACCGCATCTGATAACCAAAAACGCTGATAGTGCCTGTGCCAGTACGGTCGGTTTTGGGCGTGCCATTGGCCAAAATATGGTGCAGTAGGTCATGATATTGTTTCATCTCACAAATTTAATGCTTTATTTGATACCGACTAAACCTGACTTCGGATATTTGACTTGAAAATTGCTATATCTTTACCAATGTCGTTTAATTAAGAAAATAAGTGGTTTGTGAAGACACAAACCACGGTAGCCAACCGAGTTTGGTATCTTCACCGAACTCTTAACTAAACGACATTGATATCTTTACTATAAATACCTATTGAGTTCGTCAATTACCATTTGTGTAGCTCCTGCGTGAGTGGCCACGTAGTCAATAGTTTTTGTTGCAATTTGTTCAGACAGTTCTTTATTTTGATATATTTTGGTAAATTTTTCTTCAAACGACTGTGTGTCTGAAACTGTA
>JAYVJH010000192.1:0-4698 GCA_043769455.1 Runella sp.
GATATTTCGGACATCATGAAAGCCGAAGCCTTGGCCACGATAGGTACTTGGGCCAACCCATCGGTTTTAGACCGTGTCGATGGTCGTTTTAGGGGTAAATTTAGCCGTGATGCCGCAGTAGTTCGTGCCAAAGTCCAGCCATTTATTTCTGATTTCTTGAAAGAAACTAATCCTGAAACTCTCATTGCTGTATCGCGACTATTGGCCGAACTAAACATTACGATAAACAACGAACAGCTATCTAAAATTTATCACGAAAACACCAATCCCAAAGTAAAAACTGCTGCCCTAATTGCCTTAAATCAACTCAAATATACTGACATTGAGAACGTTATCAAAGATGGTATGGAACAAAAAGATGAGGTTGTTCGTACTGCCGCATTGGGTCTTTTGAGCGATGTCAATGTAACTAAGGTTAGTTTACCTGTTATTGTGAGTTCGATTTTTGCTAAGGGAAGCACACGTGAGCAACAAAAAATGCTCGTGGTTTTGGGTAAAATGCAAGCCGACAAAACCCGTGTAATTTTAGACGATTTAATAGGACAATGGGCTACCAAAAAACTATCACCAGACTTAGGCTTAGAACTCAAAGAAGCCGTTGATGGCTCAGGAATAATTGACCTAAAAACTAAATTGTCCGCACTCAAAGCCAAAGGCAATCTTACCGAAGAGTTTGCCGAAGCCCTTAGTGGTGGCACTCGTGCCGATGGTCGTACTATTTTTAACAATAATTCTGCCGCACAGTGCGCTCGTTGCCATGCCATTGGTACGGGCGGGGCGGCAGTTGGGCCAGCACTCACACACATAGCAAGTACGCTAAGTCGAGAGCAAATTTTACAGGCGTTGGTAGAGCCGTCGGCACGTATTGCACCGGGCTACGGCAGCGTATCGCTCAAACTCAAAGGTGGGCAAGAGGTGTATGGAGTATTGGCCAAAGAAACTGAAACCACACTCACCATTACTACGTCCGATGCCGAGCCGTTGATTATTCCAGTAGCTCGAATAGAAAAACGTGAAAATATGCCGTCGTCAATGCCGCCTATGGGTAGTATTTTATCAAAACGTGAAATCAGAGATTTGGTTGAGTACTTAGGTGGGTTGCATTAAGAATAAGTAGATGTTTACTGCTTCATAAACTTTAAATTCTGTCTGAAAGCATTGTTACTGATGTTCAATAAATAACTGCCAGATACAATACCAGACGGCAAACTAAATGAATAGTTTTGGCTGTTTGGGGTAACAAGACCTTGCCAGATTGTCTTGCCCAGCATATCAAAAATCTGAATATCAACGCTTTGGTTGGCCTGATATATTGGAAGTCGTAAGTTAAGAAACTGGCCGTCTGACACAGGATTGGGATATAACAAAACGGCATCAAAGACGGCACAACAAAGCGAGGTAATTGGATAGTCGCTTTGGGCAATGGCGGCCGCTTTCTCGAATGTAGGAATACCATAACCCAACTGAGCGGTAGGTGTTTGGTATAAATGTCCTGCTTTTCGTAAGCACTGAATGACTTGTTGAGCCGTTAGGTGAGGATAAGCCTGCCACAGACCAGCCGCCAAACCAGCCATGAGTGGGGTAGAGTAGGAGGTACCGTTGCCGCCTACAACCGCACTTGAAGGACTTGACAGTATGGTTGTAACACCCTGTGCCGATACATCGGGCTTGATGCGGCCATCGGCACTGGGGCCAAATGAGGTAAAAACGGCAGGCAATCTTGCCGAATTGACAGCACCCACAGCCAGTACAGAGTCGGCATCGGCAGGAGCCGATAGGTACTTCCAAGACGAGCTGCCCTCGTTGCCATTGGCCGCTACCACAACCATACCTACACGAGCCGCCCATGTAGCGGCACGACTGATGAGTGCCGTTTTGCCGTTCATGTTGGCATAAGTGTAGTTATCGGCTGGGTTGTCAAATGTAGTATATCCCAGCGAAGTGCTTATAATATCTACTCCTGCGCTGTCGGCTCGCTCGGCAGCTACAAGCCAGTTGGCTTCTTCTACTTTGGTTTCGGTGGCAGCCTCTTCGGTACGATATAACAAAAACGAGGATTTGAAAGCTGGGCCAATCAAGCCGCCTGTTTTGTAACCAGCCATGATACTAAAACAGTTATTGCCGTGTGAGTCTTCGTTATATACGCCCGCTTTGTTGGCTACAAAGTCATAGGTAGCAAGTACTCTATTTTCGGCAAAAATAGCTGACATGGCTGCGTTAGTATTTGAATTTTGAAAACCAGAATCAAAAATACCAATCAACATACCCTCTCCTTGAAAGCCCAAATCGTGCATTTTATCCACACCCAACATCTGAATTTGCCCCAAAGACGCACCATAGTCCAATGCCTCTGTACCAAATTTATTAGCGGTAGTTTCTGTGGCGGCCAGTCGTACATTTGAAAGTTGTTTGCCAAATTCAGTATTTTTATAAATCGCAAGTGCCTTAATAGCAGTCAGTTGGGTTGTTGTGGCTTCGACAAGTACGGCATTGTACCAACGAGAAGTGTACCAAATTTTGGCGCCTGTTTGCTTGATTTGAGAAATATAAGCAGGATTGACAGGCAAATCGGCTTCTGTTATTCTGATACCTTGTTTCATACGCCGATTGATGCTACGTTGGCTCAAAAACTGTTGAGGTTGCGAGATAGAGTAGGGCGAGCCCACTTTATCTTTCAGTACAATTAGGTATTTTGCATTTTGTGCGAAGCTATATTCTGAGAAAGTAAAAAAAAGTAAAAATATAAGTTTCAAGTTTTTCATCTGGTCGTTTGTTTATAATCATTTTACTATCAAATACTTTGCCAGAAAATAATGTTTTTTAGAATTGACAACTTTCCAAAAGTTATCAATTCTAAAAAGGCAGTATCAAAAAATTACTGTCCCAGCTTTCATTCTTTCCCAGTTTTTACAAATCTAATTATTCTTTTCAATCCAAAATCTATCTGGCCTTTGCCAACACAAGAGGGGGTTGAGGAGCAAAATTGTAAATTGGCACTTTCCTTATAAATAAGCCCAACATCGGCAGCATACACTTCGAGCCTTTTGTCTTGTCCTACCAGTGTTGAGTCGCTTTGTTGAATGACGGTAAGTGTATTGTCAAACTGTTGATTATTAACTTTATACGATTTGGCGACATTCCTGATTTCGTATTTGTCTTCGCTCAAATTATTATAAACATTGGCGTTCCAAGTGCTTCGCTCGGCAACAGGAAAAACGATTTTGACATAATCTTTACCAGCTTCGTTTTTTACTACCTCGTCAATCCGTAGTCGGGCGGTGAGGGTCGAGTCGGGTTGCCATTTTTGGCTACTGTTTGCTCTTTTGTATCTAACGATTCTATAAACGGGTTGCTTAGATATGTCTTGGTATTGTTCAACTATCGACTCTTTGATTTGATAGCTGCGGCTGACGACCGTTCGCCCCAATGTATATTCTTGTTCTGTTACATCAAACTCAGTAAATTGTCCAATTGCCAAAGGAAAATACTCTTGACCGCTGGTTCTGACCGTACAATCGTCGCAAGTGGGGTTACAGGCCGTGAGACCGAGTAAGAGTACGATATAATAATTTTTAAAAAATCTGTATTTATCGGCACAATCCGTATTATCAGTGTGCCATTTACTTATAAATTTTTTCATTTTTTTCTGGTTAAATAATAAACAGGAATACCTGCAAGCATTATCAACAGGCCGATACCTGTATCAAATCTGGTTTTTGAGTCGATTAGTAATACAATACAAATACCCAGCGTGACGGCTATGTATAATATTGGCACAACAGGAAAACCAAAGGCACGATAAGGCCGCTCGGCGTTGGGTTGGGTTTTGCGTAATACAAAAATACCACCTATCGTTATCATATAAAAAATCAATGACCCGAAAGTACAATAGTTCAAAAGTTGGTTATACGACCCCGACAAGCACAACAAAGACGACCAGATACATTGTACCCACAACGCTTTGGCTGGCACGCCATTGGTGTTGAGTTCGCCAGCTTGCTTAAAAAAAACACCCTCTTTGGCCATTGCATAGTACAGCCTCGCCCCCGATAATATCAAACCGTTGTTACAACCAAAAGTAGAAACCATTATCAAAGCCGCCATGATAGCCACCGAAGCATTGCCAAACATAACCGACATTGAAGCCGTAGCAACACGGTCATATTGCGCTGTTTTGATGGCCTCAATTGGCAATACGCTCAAGTAAGACAAATTGGCCAATATATAAAGCACTGTTACAATCAATGTACCCAAAAACAAACTGAGCGGAATGTTTCGACGGGGGTTTTTGACTTCGCCCGCAATAAAGGTAATGTTGTTCCAAGCATCAGACGAAAACAACGAGCCAATCATTGACACTCCAACGGCCATCAACAAAGCCCCACCCGAAATGATTGAAAACGACCCATCGGTATTTGTTTTGGTAGCCTGCCACGAATTGGTAAAATTGTCGGCCAAGATATTTTTGCCAAATCCATACCAAAGCCCAACGGCAATAAGCCCAAACAACGATACGATTTTGGCTAATGTAAAAACTGTTTGAATGGTTTTGCCAGTTTCTACGCCGCGTGTATTGATATAGGTAAGCAACACAACACTACCGATAGCAAAAAACGTACCGACCGATATTTTAATACTACCAATCATAAATAGCACATTTTCGGGGTTCAGAACAGGGAAGAAAATAGCCGAATATTT
>JAYVJH010000193.1:0-4393 GCA_043769455.1 Runella sp.
ATAGATGCTCAACTGATACTGGGCTATTACAAACACCTTTTGAAACTACCACAAACGTTTTTTGACACTATGAGAGTGGGCGAAATTATCTCACGGGTAAACGATGCCGTCAAGATTCGGGTTTTTATCAACGACATTGCCCTTAGTTTGGTGGTGGACGTGTTTATTATTTTCTTCGCCTTTGGTTTAATGTTTACTTACGATTGGAAATTAGCGGCTATCATGCTGGCCATCATTCCATTTTATGCGCTGGCCTACATTGTGGCCAATAAAATTAACCGCAAAAATCAGCGCAAACTCATGGAAGATAGCGCCGAGTTAGAGTCGCAGTTGGTAGAATCGTTGAATATGGTTGGTACAATTAAACGTTTTGGGTTGGAAGAATTTACAAATCTCAAAACCGAAAACCGCTTTATAGCCCTGCTCCGTACCATTTACCGAACATCTATAAATGGTTTGTATATTAGTAATTTTTCATCGTTGGTTACGAGCATTTTTACTATTGTGTTGCTTTGGGTTGGGTCTCATTTTGTGTTGGACAATGAGCTTACGCCTGGCGAATTGCTGTCGTTTTACTCGCTCATTGGCTATTTTACAGGCCCAGCGGCTGGGCTAATTGGCATGAACAAAACGCTACAAGATGCACTCATAGCGGCAGATAGGCTCTTTGAAATTGTGGACTTAGAGCGAGAAGCAACCGACAACAAAGTGGCACTAAAACCCGAAATGATTGGAGATATACGTTTCAAAGATGTGTCGTTTCGGTATGGCTCACGGGTTATGGTTTTTGACAAATTGACCCTGACGATTCCGAAATCTAAAATTACGGCCATTGTAGGCGAAAGCGGCAGCGGCAAATCTACGCTATTGTCGTTATTACAAAACCTGTACCCACTCAGAGAAGGTACGATTCATATTGGCGATTATGACATCAAGCATTTGAGTAACGACAGCCTCCGTAAAGTAGTGGGCGTAGTACCTCAAAAAGTTGATTTATTTGCTGGTACAATCATCGAAAACATAGCACTCGGCGAGTTTGAACCCGACATGAAAAAGGTAATTGGCTATTGCAATATGTTGGGAATCATTGACTTTATTGAAAAACTACCCAACGGCTTTCAGACCCAACTCGGCGAAAACGGCGCAAATCTATCGGGCGGCCAACGTCAGCGGTTGGCTATTGCACGGGCGTTGTACTCAGAACCAAAAATCCTAATTTTGGACGAGGCCACTTCGGCCTTAGATTCTATTTCGGAGCAGTTTGTCCAAAAAACGATTCGACTTTTAGCACAAAACGATGTTACGGTTATTCTTATTGCTCACCGCCTCAGTACCATCAAAAATGCTGACAAAATCATAGCCCTCGAAGATGGTAAAGTCATAGAAGAAGGCTCACATTACGAGTTATTGACAAATCAACAGGTTTATAACAAACTCTGGCAAAGCCAAATGGCCAACTGAATTACGTTTTCACCCCAAAACTTCTAAAATTACCTCACAAGCGGCTCTGATTTCGGTTTCGGTGATGGTGAGCGGCGGGGCTATTCGCATGGCATTATCACAAAACAAAAACCAATCAGTAATTACCCCACGTTCTATGGCGGCATCAATAATGGGTTTTAATGTTGCAAAATTTTCAAATTCAGCCGCCAGCATCAGGCCACGGCCACGTACTTCTTTTATTTTTTTGTGAACCAACAATCGCTTGATTAACTGGCCTTTGGCGTTGGCAGTACAGGCCAATATATTTTTTTGAATGACATCGAGCGTAGCCAATGAAGCGGCACAACTCACAGGGTGGCCACCAAAAGTAGTGATATGGCCCAAAATTGGATTTTCTTTAAAAACTGACATAATGGCTTGGGACGACATAAAAGCCCCAATCGGCATACCGCCACCCATGCCTTTGGCCGCAACCAGTATATCGGGCGTTGTGCCAAACTGCTCAAAAGCCCAAAAACTACCTGTGCGCCCAAAACCTGTTTGGATTTCGTCATAAATCAACAATGCGCCCACGTCGCTACAACGCTGCCGAAGGGCTTGGTGATAGGCCACGCTCGGCACTCGCACACCCGCCTCACCTGCAATGACCTCAATGATGACAGCGGCCGTTCGGCAACCAATTTTTTGCAAATCGTCTATCAATCCGTGCCTAATGTGCTTGATATTGGGAAGTAATGGCCTGAAATTTTGTTTAAAAAACTCAGCACCTGCCAAACTCAACGCTCCTTGGCTCGCCCCATGGTAGGCATCAAAACAAGACACAAACTCACTACGACCCGTAAACCGCTTGGCCAATTTCATTGCCCCCTCAATGGCTTCTGTGCCTGAATTGGTAAAATATACGTTGTTTAAACTCGGTATGGTTTTGGCCAATGCCGCTGCAAGTTGTACCTGCGGCGCTTCGATATATTCGCCATAAACCATTAAATGCAGGTATTTATCTAACTGATTTTGAATGGCTTGCAATACCTTTGGATGCCGATGACCTACATTACTGACGGCAATTCCCGAAATAAAATCCGTATATCGTTGGCCGTTTGTACCATACAAGTAAACGCCTTCGGCTCGCTCTATTTCGAGAGCCAACGGAAAATCGGACGTTTGGGCGAGATTTGAGAAAAAAAGTTGTCGGTTGGTCATAATTCAAAAAAACAAGTGCTGCCACCTACCCATGTAAAATTTTTGTTGTAGCTCACGCCAATCATCTCGCCACGGCTCAGTCGGCTGAGGCTTGTCAATAATTGTGGTCGGGCTGCACCGTCTGGCCAAACGTACAATAGTCTGATTTCGCATTTTATCAATCCATCAGGGGCTTGCACGACTGGCTCATAGATTACTTTTTGTTGTAGAATATAGTTTTGAGGATCGGTAATATTTGCCAAATCTGATGGTTTGACGTTGATAATTACGCCACTTCCTGCAAACGAAAAGAGCGGTTTGAGTACATAATTCTCTAAATCGGCAGGAAAAACCCCGTCATAGTCGCTCAAAAAATGAGTTTCGGGCGAGTAGGGACTTTTGAGGAATGGCAAAATATATTTACTGATTCTAAAAAACCAGTTGGGGTGTCCAACCCAGGCTACGTCCACGTCGTCAGTAAAATGAAAGTCGGTTTTGAGGTCTGGAAAATTCGTTAAGTCATCAAATATCAGTCGGTTATAAATTCGTTTTATTTGTATTTTTTGGCAACCGTCATCATAAAATAACTTGCGCCCTACTTTCTGAATTTTGGTATAACAAACTACCTTGATGCCCATCATAGCTTCGGTAACGGCAAAGTCAATTCGTGTTTTTTGTTTTTCTGGATAAATATCAAGCAAAATTACATTTTCGGGGTTTTCATTACCCACAATCACCTCTCGTAGTTTCTGAATATACTCAACTTGGTTTTTTACTCCAAAATAATTACCAAATCCAGACGGAATTTGATAAGACCGCCGAAAATGCTCCGTAATATAACTCTGAAAACCAAAAATAGACGGGAAGCCTTGCAACTCAATGAGTTGCGGTGAAAGCTGGCCATCGGAATCTTTACAAACTGCAAAATCAATAGCCAAAAACGAAGTATGAGCATTTTCATTAGGTACGTTTTGATTGGCAGGAATAGCCGCATCAGTTCGAGCCTTAAAGTCAGGCGAGACGATAACATCTACGAACGACTCGCAAGCGGCTACGAGTTTGTCTTTGAGCAGTTTATCAATAAATACAGGCGTTTCGGCTATTCTAAATTCATACTGATTAGGCCAGTCAGTATGAATTTGGTCTATAAATTTTTCGTATTTATCTTCTGTAAAATCAGTATTAAATTGCTGGCGGAGTTGTGAAATCATTACATTTTTATTTAGTAAGATTGAATATTGCTTTGTATTTTTTTTGGTGATTATTCATAAATCCAATGAATGAATAGTTATTCACTATTCATTTATCGCTATTCACTACCTATGCGCCCCAACCAACTTATTTTCAATGGCCTCCCAAGTATATTTTTGTAAAAGGGCTTGGTCGAAAGTATAGCTTTTCTTGGCAGAAATCAATTTTTTTAGTAATATTTCAATGTCTTTTTCATAGAATGAATCCATCACAAACCCCAAATTATTTTCGGTTACAAACTGTGCAATCTTGACCTCGGCATTGATAATGACAGGCGTTTGAGCCTGAATGGCATCGTAAATTTTATTGGGGCTGGCATTGATGTTATTTTCGTTTATTGGCTCATAGACCGACAAAATATAATCACATTCAGAGGCCAGAGCCATTGTTTCTTGTTGGGTTTTTATGCCCAAATAATCAGCTTGTGTGTGTTTGCTCAATGTTTTGGTGGGTTCGTCATAGAGCCAGCCCACAAGCCATATTTTTACTTTTGGCGACAATTTTATTAAATCTTCGAGCA
>JAYVJH010000194.1:0-3807 GCA_043769455.1 Runella sp.
CATTATACTGAACCTATTTACGAGTTTTGGGTATTTTGAAAATGAATCTGAAAATTTACAAGTAATGCAAAATATTTCAAAAGCCTTGAAACCAAACGGAATTGTTGTGATTGAATATCTGAATCCCGATGAAGTAATTAAAAATCTGACAGCCCGAGAGTCAAAGCATATTGAGCATATCAGTTTTGAAATATCGAAATCCATCAAAGATTCTTTTATCTATAAAAACATAAAATTTTGCCACAATGGTAAAAATCATAATCATACCGAAAAGGTAATGCTCATTCGTAAAAATCAATTTGAAAATTATTTTGAGATATCCAATCTAACGTTAGTAAATATATTCGGCGACCACCAATTTCATTCTTATCAGCAATCTACTTCGCCAAGAATGATTTTGATAGCTCAAAAAATTTAAGCACAGATGCTTGAAAAATACCTGTATTTGGGTAAATTTGCTTGTCAATGCAGATAAGAAGTAATTGATTGTCAAAATGATAGCTAATATTTCTAAAAATAGGCGAAACAATAAAAAAATAGCACAAGAAAAATAGATATTTAGGTGATTACACATATGGTTTTTATAAGAAAATTTGCCATGAAAAAGAAAATATAATTGCTCTTTAACTATATTGACAATCAATGAAATACTGGTTATTATTTGGCATTGCCGCTGCTGCTGTTGGTTACTATTCGATTCAAAAAAGTAACGAGGTGGACTATAACAGTCAGGTCAAACCGATATTAAACAAACACTGCATAGCCTGTCATGGTGGCGTGAAGCAAGCCGCTGGTTTTAGTTTATTGTTCAGGGAAGATGCACTTACCAAAACCAAATCTGGCAAGCCGTCTATCGTTGTGGGCGATGCGGCTCATTCTGAGTTTATTACAAGACTTACTCACACCGACCCCGAAGAACGAATGCCCTACCGTGCCGAAAAACTCAAAGACGAAGAAATTGAGATTCTGACAAAATGGGTCAATCAGGGTCTAAAATGGGAAGACCATTGGGCTTACGTCAAGCCTACGCTACCGAGTGTGCCTAAATCTTTTTTTGAAAGTTTAACTTCTATCTTTACAAACAATGACAAAACCGACATTGATTATTTTGTAGCACAAAAACAAAAAGAGCAAAGCCTGACGATGAGCGAAACCGCACCTCGAAATGTACTCATCAGACGTGTATGCTTAGATTTGACTGGCCTCCCTCCCACTCCACAACAATTAGAAAAATACCTAAACATAACCGACTGGAACACTGGCTACAAACAACTGGTGAACGAACTGCTGGCATCGCCGTCGTATGGTGAGCGATGGGCTACGATGTGGCTCGACTTGGCAAGATACTCAGATTCAAGGGGTTATCAGAAAGACAACGCTCGAAATATATGGAAATACCGAGACTGGGTTATCAAAGCCTTTAATGCCGATAAGCCTTTTGACCAATTTACGACTGAACAACTCGCTGGCGACCTGCTACCCAACCCAACAACCGACAATTTGATAGCAACAGCTTTTCATAGAAATACTTTGAACAATGACGAAACTGGCACAGTCGATGAAGAATTTAGAGTAACGGCCACCCTCGACCGTGTAAACACCACTTGGGAAACTTGGCAAAGTACCAGTTTTGGCTGCGTACAGTGCCACAGCCACCCCTACGACCCGTTTAGGCATGAAGAATATTATAAATTTTTGGCCTACTTCAACAACACCCGAGACGAAGACACCATAGACGAAGCCCCATTTTTGAGAGAATTTAACAAAGAAGACGAGAAAAAAATAAAAGAACTCGAAAACTGGTTCAACCAAGAAAAAGCCCCCTTCAGGGCGGGGGGCAAACAAGGAGGCATAGAGCAAGGGCCATGGAGAGACTTCCTTCGATTCTTAGAACCACGCCATCATGCTCATTATGCCGACAATTATGAAAAAGGAACACTCCTCGGCGACCGTAATATTGGGCTAAAAAATGGTGGCTCATGCCGATTGCCAAATATTGAACTCACAAATAAGTCGCAACTTGTGGTGCAGATTTCGGTAGGGCAACTTGGTACAGAACTACAAGTGAGGCTCGACAGTACCAAAGGGCAGGTTATTGGACAAATACAATTAGACACTACCATAAACA
This sequence comes from Runella sp., assembly GCA_043769455.1. Classification (GTDB taxonomy): domain Bacteria; phylum Bacteroidota; class Bacteroidia; order Cytophagales; family Spirosomataceae; genus JAYVJH01. Next base: position 2,129 of record JAYVJH010000194.1, read on the forward strand.
AACAACGAGTACTGAAAATTTGGCCAATAAAGCCTATTTCTGACCGGCATGATGTTTACTTGACGGCAACAAACAAAAAAATAGGGCCAGAAGATTATCCATTTGAAATTGCGTGGTTTGCCTTTATGCCTGAGTTTCCAAATAAAAATGCCGCTGATTTTGACGAAAAGTTTAGTATTTACAAACAATTACTCGAAGCCAAAACCGACAATACACCCATTCAATTAGCATCTGACAATGATTATCAACGAGTTACAAATGTTTTTGTGAGAGGCAACTGGTTATCAAAAGGCGCAGTTGTCGGCCCTGGGCTGCCGCAGTCATTGACCAAAAATGATAAATTACCCAAAAACCGTTTGGGACTATCGCAATGGTTGGTAAGTGCCGACAATCCGCTTACGGCTCGGGTAATGGTCAATCGGTATTGGGAGCAGATTTTTGGAATAGGATTGGTAGAAACCCTCGAAGACTTTGGTACGGCTGGCGCAAAGCCTACTCACCCCGAACTACTTGATTATTTGGCAGTTAAATTTTCGACAGATTGGCGTTGGAGTACAAAAAGGTTACTGAAAGAAATAGTTTTGTCAAAAACATACCAGCAAAATTCTGTACTAACAGCCAATGACTTGAGACTTGAAAAAGATCCTCAAAATAGGTATTTGAGCCATGCGCCACGCCTACGCCTGACTGCCGAAATGATAAGAGACCAGACGATGGCTATAAGTGGGCTATTGAGTAAGAAAATGTATGGCCAGCCCGTTATGCCTTACCAGCCTGATGGCATTTGGCAGGCCGTCAATAGTAGTTTAGAATACAAACAGTCGGAAGGGGAAGACCAATACAGACGAGCCATTTATACTTTTGCTCGGCGCACGGGGCCATATCCGTCTGCTGTTACGTTTGATGCTGGTAGCCGTGAGGCTTGTTTGTCTCGCCGAATCCGTACCAACACGCCACTGCAAGCACTAACGCTAATGAACGACCCTGCATTTATAGAAGCAAGTATAGCTTTGGCCAATCGGATAAGTAGTAACCCAAAACCAATCGCAATGGCCTATCAATTAGTTACTTGTAAAGCTATTGAGCCAAAAAAATTGACTATATTGACCAAGTTTTATCATAAAGCATTAACTAATTTTCAGAAAAACCCTGAAAAAATAGCTGAACTACTCAAAACCAAACCCTCTGCCGAAACCGCAGCTTTGGCCGTAGTTTGTAATGCTATTTTGAATTTGGACGAGGTTGTTACCAAACAATAAAATGATTTTGTATTCTTACAGAAAATGAGAATAAACAACCATGCAAAAAACAACTAACCAATATCAAACACCCCAATTCAGTGCCATCAAATCGTATTCTGTCGAAGAAATTTTGGCGGCTGGTGGTACTTCGGCCTTTGCTGCTAAGATTGGAAAAAGTCCAGAGAAATTATTGGATACAATACAAAATATTCAGCAGCCAATTTTTACAGACGAAGAATGGGACGATTTGATGGAACAACTGAAAAATGACAAATAATATGAATATTTTGTTTGACACAAATATTATTTTGTCCATTGTTCGAGCAAAACGATTAAATGAAATGGCAGATTCAAGTAATAAATGCAACTTTTTGGTTAAATATTTGAATTGGACTTAAATAGCCATGTCTTTTTCTGGGTCTGTTGTTAATAATATTT
>JAYVJH010000195.1:0-4171 GCA_043769455.1 Runella sp.
AATAGATATGGGAATATTTCATTTTTTTGATAATTGCTTTCTACCCCCCATATTAAGTCTGTTTTGATACCTATGCCCTTCGACCATTCGTGTCCGAGACGAGCCATGATATTAGCTCTTTCAACACCCCGTGATTGATTGAGTGGATCGGTTCTGATGTCTGTACCAATTCTCAACCTGATAGCCCGGTTTGATTTATAGTGCCATCTCGAAAAAATAGTATAGTCAGGCAAAGTATTTTTATTGATAAGCCAAAGTAGGTCAGTACCGACTTCCCATTTGGGCTTGTCGGTGTCGGTGGTTTGGGCTGCCAAGTTACTCCCAACGAGCAGCCACGTGAGCAATATTAGTGTAGTTTTTTTGTAGGTCATGGTCTGTTTGTTTGTTTAGTTTATGTTTCACAACAGCACAAACCTAATACGGCCTACTGTAATTAAATTGCAGTAGGCCGTAAACTTTAAAATATATTCTTGTGTGTAAGTGCGCTACCTCGGTAGTGTTTTGTAAAGCACCAAACCCACCATCGAAAACACAATATTGGGCAACCAAACGGCCAAAATTGTATTGATTTTACCCGATTCCGCCACACCTTTTGACAATATAAAAAACAACAAATACACAAAAGCCAATGCAAAGCCCAGCGCAATCTGCAGCCCTGAGCCTTGTCTGCTCTTGCGAGCCGATACAATAAGCCCAATGCCAGTCAAGATAATAATAGCAAATGGCTGGGTAAAACGGGTATATTTTTCGAGCAAATAGGTCTCTACGCCGTCTGCACCTCGTAGTTTTAGTAGTTCAACATAGTCGTTGAGTTGGGTGAGCGTGAGGGCTTCGTACTGGTTTTTGTCGTTCTCAAAGTCTCGGGGACTGAGGTTGAGTGTGGTGTCGAGTTTTGCGCCAGTTGTTAATGTTTCTCGCTCACCGTTTATGACCCTAATTCTATAACCTTCAATCGTCCATTTTTTCTTTTTTTCGTTCCAAACTATCTGATTAGAAACTAACTTTTCTTGTAATTGATTGCCAACGATGCGCTCTAATGTAAATTTTTTTCCTGTTTGGGTACTTACGTCATAGCTTTCGAGGTAGGCATATTGGGTTGGGGCAACCTTAAAATGGTAATTGCGCTTGCTAAAATAAAAATTCTCGTCAATGTATTTATTTTCAAATTTCAATCGCTCTTTGTTGGCTCTCGGAATAACCCAACCGACCATATAAAAAGTAAAAACAGCCAAAATAACCGAACCCATCAGGTACGGCACCATGATTCGCAAAAAACTCATGCCACTGCTCAACATGGCCACAATTTCGGTATGGGCGGCGATGCGTGCCGTAAAAAAAACAGTCGAAATAAAAACCATCAGCGGACTGATATAATTGGCCCAGTAAGGAATAAGATTAAAATAATACTCAAACCAAATCTGATGCCCCGTTGGATTGGTTTTGCGGAAGTTATCAATTTTTTCGGTGTAGTCTATCACACAAATAATTAGTACAATGACCAGCGCAACGAAGAGGTAAGTAATCAGAAATTTTTTGAGCAAGTATTTATCTAAAATATTCATACGGAGCGGTGTTGATTGAAGAGTTACTTGTGCAAGAACGTATTTTTTGGTTTGTTTGATACCCAAATAACAACTTTTAACATCGTTGGTAGTACAACCAACTACTATTTGACGGGTAGAAAGGGCTTGATGCGGTCATAAAAACCGGTACTTCTAAAAGTAAAAGTTTTGTGGAGTACATAATTACAACTAAAACTCATGCCCATAGCAGCCAACAATGCCAGCGATTCGTTGAGATGTACTTCGCCAATAACAGGCAATTTAAAGGGCGGAAAATTATAGGCGTTGTTGATAGGTTTTAGTAAAAATACTGACCCATAAACAGTTAGCCAAAAAGAAAACAAACTTACCATACCAAACTTGAGCATTTCTCGCTGAGTCTGTTGGCTGTTTCTGGCATCAAAAGCGAACATTTTTGTAAGCACAAAACCAACTATAAATGAAACAATATAGCCCAGGGCTACCGATAATTTATAATCGACATAATTTCTAAAAAAACTACCCGCTATAAACTGGACTGATGCGCCTGTACCTGCCACAAAAAAATAGGCAATGACATCTTTGATGTTAAAAAGTGCTTTTTGTTTTTCCACAAACGTAATTTTGGGTCATTTGAAGCAACAAAGAAACGGCTTTTCGGTTATGAATACAAACCAATATGCCTTTTTGTGGTTGAAGTAAGTCATGTAAAACGATTGCAAAAGCAGATGACGACAGAAATCAGCAAATAATATTGTATTTGTTTGTAATCTAAAAAATAAAACTACTATCTTTGCGGACTATTTTAGGAATATCAAAGAGAATAAAAGTATAGAAAAATGAAACGTACCTACCAACCATCGAACCGCAAGCGCAGAAACAAGCATGGCTTTCGTGAGCGTATGTCATCGGCCAATGGCCGTAAAGTAGTAGCTGCTCGCCGCAAAAAAGGCCGTTGGAAACTAACAGTGTCCGACGAGAAACGCCATAAGCAATAGGCAGTTGTGAGTTGTTGGGTAGCTGAGTGACTGCGCTTTGTCAAAATACTCCAACGCCAACATACACACAATATGAAACATACATTTAAGAAATCGGAGCGGCTGTGTAGCAAAAAAACTATCGACCGTTTGTTTCAGAAAGGTAGCACCGAGACAAAATCGTGCTACCTTTTTCCGTTTAAAGTATTTTATTTGCAAGAACCCGCCCCTACCACAGTACCTGCCGTTCTGCCCGAAGTATTGTTTTCTGTTTCTAAGCGGTCGTTCAAACGAGCGGTGGATAGAAACCTCATTCGTCGTCGCTGCCGAGAAGCATACAGGCTCAATAAATCGGTGCTTATTCAAAACTCTAACGACCAACGATTGATGGCCATGACCTTTGTTTTTATTGGCAAAGATATAATAGAATACGCTCCCATCGAAAAGGCCATGAAGAAGTTACTCAAACAGCTATCAGCGGCTAATCAATAAAACCATACCGAACCTTGGCTTGCTTGCGTGAGAGGGCGTTAAAGTGCCACCATTCGCTCACTATTGACGTATAACCAGCATCGACCATTACCTTGCGAAGTAGTTTGCGATTGGTAATTTGAGCTTTGGTCAATTTGCCAATTTTGAATAAATATTGCTCTTTGGTTGGCCATGCCAAGTCTCCATAATAATCGAATGGCGTTCCCATATCCAATGCTTTTCCGTTTTGATCGGCAATAGTCAGGTCTATGGCACAGCCAAAATTATGAATCGAGCCTTGCTTAGGGTCTGCCACAAAATCTTCTCTGAGATGGGGCGGCAGATGGCTCATTTTATTCCAAAATATAACCGTAACACTCATCGGACGAGCAGCATCATAGATTAACAAATGATAGTCTGGATTGATTGCCTGTAATAATTTGCTGGCTTTGGCCAATTTTTGTGCGGCCATTGGTTGTAGATACGCCCGTGTCAAGTTGCCATAGACATCGGTTTTAATAAAATTATCGGTCGTAGAATATTTTAACTCTACGGCAATGCTGGGGTCAATCTTCTGAACATCGACCAGACCTTTGGCAATCATTTTTTTTTCGAGTGGGTCGGTTTGGGCAAAAGCTGAAACTGTAAAATAGAGAACGTAAACTGTAAGATGTATGATGTGTCGGTACATTTTTCTAAAATTCTTGTAAAATATCTGATTCATAAACAACTGTGCCTCGCACCGAACTTGTTGTGATAAGTACCATGGCAGCAGCTACTTTTTCGGCCTCAACGGCACGGTATTTGCCTGGAATGAGGGGTTTAAATAACTTCATAAACTGCTCCCCTATTCGTTCGCCAAGCCGCTTTTCTGTTCTGTTGCCCAGCAGCAACGAAGGCCGAAAAATAAGTAATGATTGATAGCCTAAGTCTTTGAGTGCATCTTCAACTTCACCCTTGACACGGTTGTAATAAATAGCCGACTTTGAGTCTGCACCCATAGCCGTTACGATGGCAAACCGTTTGGCCCCATTGGCCAAGGCCATAGTAGCAATTTGAACTGGGTAGCTAAAATCAACTTTGTAAAACGCTTCTTTTGAGCCTGCTTTGGCCATAGTTGTTCCCAAACAGCAAAATATATCATCGCCCCAGACCAAATCTGGCGAAGGGTTATCAAAATCA
>JAYVJH010000196.1:0-2150 GCA_043769455.1 Runella sp.
CACCGCCGAGTAAGTTGTGGTAGCCGTTGGCGATACTGTTATGCTCGGCCCCGTTTTGCCATTTGACCAAACGATTACACCCTTACAAGTTCCTTTGGCTGTAAGCGTGGCCGAGTCGCCCTGGCAAACAGTGGGCTTTGATGCGCTCAACATCAATTTTGTTGCAGGCACTACCACTACTTCTACCTCGGTGGCAAAACAACTTAGGCAGCCATTGGCTCGGCAAGTGGCAGTATATTTTGTGGTAAATATAGGACTAACCGTAATTTCGTTGCCAGTCATACCGTTTGACCACATCGTTTTGTCGGTGCAGCCGATGGCCGTAAGCGTGGCCGACTCGCCGATTGAAAGTGTCTTTTTGTCAGTATTAACTATTGGTGTCTGCAACTGGACTACATCAATCGTCAGTGGCTTTGAGGACGCTGTTTTGCAGGTTGTTTTGTTACAAATGGCAGTATAGGTAGTGGTAGTTTTGGGAAAAACGGTCTGAGAAACCCCCGATATTTTATTGGACCAGACCACCGTGCCGTCGCAACCTGTGGCGTTTAGTATGACTGCTTGCCCTACGCAGCTTATTGGTTTTTCGGTACTGATTGTGGGTGCAGGAGTGTCGGCGCAAGTTGGCAAGTCGCTTTGAGCAACTACCTGACTGACTGATAGCGCAACTGTCCAAAAAAGGAATAATAGCTTTGATTTCATCATAATTAGGGTTAGTAAATTCTGTTTGTTTGGGTACAATACCCCCAACCCAATAAACGTAGCTAATTTCGTGCCAGACTGATACAAATCTACTTTTTTTTGTGGTTTCGTACAATTATTTTATTTTTGTGCTTTCTTAATCTTAAAATGGTATATTTGACTTCAAAAATTACACTAAAATAACCCAATTTCAGATGTCGTCATTCAAAAACAAAACGGTGTTTATCACAGGTGCCAGTCGTGGTATTGGCCTTGCCATAGCTTTGCGCCTTGCTCGTGAGGGAGCCAATATTATAGTAGCTGCCAAAACAACGGAAGCTCACCCCAAGCTACCAGGTACGATTTATACAGCCGCCGCCGAAATCGAAGCTGCTGGCGGCCAAGCATTGCCGATAGTGGTAGATGTACGCAACGAAGAAAATATCTATGCCGCCGTAGAGGCCGCCGTCAAACGCTTTGGGGGTATTGATATTTTGGTAAACAACGCCAGTGCCATTAACCTTACGCCAACCCTACAAACAGACATGAAACGCTACGACCTCATGCATCAAATCAATACTCGTGGTACATTCTTGACAAGTAAAGCCTGTTTGCCATATCTATTAAAAGCCGAAAACCCACACGTACTCAACCTCTCGCCACCGCTCAATATGGAAGAAAAATGGTTTGCGCCACACGTGGCCTATACCATGGCTAAGTTTGGAATGAGTATGTGTGTGCTGGGTATGGCCGGGGAGTTTAGGAATGAAGGCGTAGCTTTTAATGCACTTTGGCCTCGGACGGCCATTGCAACGGCAGCCGTTAATAATCTCTTAGGTGGCGATATGGCCATGAAACGCTGCCGCACCCCCGAAATTATGGCCGATGCTGCTGTACTTATTTTTAGCCAAAATAGCCGTGAGTGTACAGGCAATTTTTTTGTAGACGAGCCGCTCTTGCGCCAACACGGAGTAACAGACTTTGACCAATATGTAGCCATTGCAGGTACGCTTGATAGCGACTTGATTCCCGATTTTTTTGTGTAAAAAATATTTAACCCAATACACCAGACTATAAACACACGACTATTTATTTTCCCAACAAATCATACACAACTTGAGCAATGGCCGTTCGGACGTTGCCGCTTGACAGCTTGCCATTGTCTCGGGTTGGATATACTCTATTAGACAAAAAAACATAGTTGAGGCCAATCGTGGGGTCGTTCCAGGTCATAAGTAGGATTGTTAAGGTTTTACATCATTTAAAACTTCTTTCACAAGACCATCTTTCAAATAAAGTAGTGTAGGATATGCAAAAACGTGTTTTTGGACTGAATCGATCGAAACGGCATAAATAGGAAAATCAGGTTTGACGAATTTTTGATAATCTTGATAATCGGCATTAGAAAACACATTACCACATAAAGCTACGACAGGTATTTTAGACTTTCTGAGCTTTATACTGGTGTTTCT
>JAYVJH010000197.1:0-1704 GCA_043769455.1 Runella sp.
AACAGTTACAGGTAAGTTTCAGATAACTGTCAAAGGATTTGATAACAGCAATGCTTCTACAACAACTACTTTTACGCTTGTTGTTAAGACCCCGTCAAAAATAGATATTCAGCTTTATAAATCAGGAAATTCACAGACTCGACAATTGATAAAAACCCTCAAAGACAATGACACACTTTATTTGAGTGCTATCAACTATCCTATCAATTTTGTGGCCGTTACAGATGTAGCTTCAGCAATAAATTTGAAAATGACAGGCCCCATGGGTCAAGAAAAATTAGATACTGATAGCCCCTACTCGCTTTTTGACGACAATGGCGGTAGTGTTTTACAAGTCGGGCAATATACAATTACAGCCAATTCGTACAGTAATATTGCTGGGACAAATGCCTTGGGCTGGCAAGAAGTAAAACTGACGGTATTGGCCAAACCAAAAAATACAGCACCGATAGTAGCCAACAGTATCGGCAATCAGACAGTAAAACTCGGAAACTCTTTTGTTTTTTCTGTACCTACTCTAACTTTTAAAGATGCAGAAAATAACATCAGCCGCATAGTTATTGCTGGGCTTGCACCAGGTCTATCGGCCAATGGGATTTTCGTTGGCGGTAAGCCTACTCAATCTGGCAGCTTTGTGGCCACAGTCGAAGCTACTGACATTGAGGGGCTTTCTGCCAAAACACAATTCACGATTGTTGTCGAAAGCAGTAACATACCCCCTTATTTAGAATATTCATTGGCCAACCAAACAGTAATCATTGGCAATAAATTTAGATACGATGTCATTGAATACGCCTTTAACGACAAAGACGGTAGTATAGCCAAGACAGAAGTATCTGGATTGCCACCTGGACTGGTTTACAAAAGTGGGCTGATTATCGGCATACCAACAGTACCTGGTATTTATGAGGTTACGGCTCGTGCTACTGACAACGAAGGTGCAGCAACATCGGCTACATTCAAGATTACAGTCAAAGACTCCAAACCAGTTTTTGAAGTCATGCTCATCAGTGGTGGTGATGTATATTCAAGACGACAAATAATGATTTTGACTGATGGCAAAGTAATATCATCTGCCTCACTGCCACCGTTGCTCAATATCTATGTCGCTCCTGCAAGTATAGATGTCGATAGAATTGATTTTGAAATATTGGGTACTGCCAAAAGTAAATATAGCGACCTTGACTATCCTTATGGCCTGTATGAAGGTGAGTCGGGGTTTGCGCCTAAAATCGGTAAATATCAACTAAGAGTCGTCAGTTACCTCAACGGTAAATCCAATGGCGGGCAAATATTAAACTTTGAAATAAAAAAATAATATTTATAACTTTATTCTTTATCCCTGAAAATTCCCTACCGACTGATCGAAGTTGGTAGGGTTATTTTTTTGTTGGTGATATAAAGTCAATCCTGCGATAGGGGTCTCCAAGATATTTCGTAAAGTAACACCTTTTTGAGAAGCTACTCGCCTCAAAATGTCATTGTAATAAAAAGCGATTGAACCCGTAAAATGAACTTTGTAGTTTTCAAAATTGACGTGTCTGCAAATATATTTGTCAAAGAATATACCAAACGCCTCGTAAATTATCTGATATGCTGCTGGGTGGTGGCGATTGTCGAACAAAAATTTAGAAAATCCTGCAAAATAGCGGTTGGGGAACGGCTGTTTGTAGGCATTTTCCAATACATCAAGTCTTGTGATTG
>JAYVJH010000198.1:0-2788 GCA_043769455.1 Runella sp.
TCAGGTTCAAAAAATGATAAAAGAGGGTATTATTACCGAAAAAGAGGTCCAAGAAGCAGCTGAAAATTACCTCATAATATAATCTGTAGAGTTTTCAGCTATTTATTCAATTTAACTAATTTTACTCAGAACCTGAGTAGTAACTGATTTTTAATAATTTAGCTAAATTTAAAATGACTTTCAAATTTGTTCAATTACTTACTTAAATGTGCTGTTTTGCCTGTGTGCCAATGTATAAATTGAGTATTAAATATCAACGAATTAGCTAAATTTATGGTTGTGTTTAAATTTGCTTATCTACTTAACAATAAATTACTCTAAATTGCCATCAAATACAAGAAACCCTTGTGTGTTTGTGTCTTCGTGGGTTAATCTAACAACAAACCTGATGGAAGTAAAAATATCATACGATTCTAAATATTGGTTTTTGAGAAATCACAAGCTCTTCTCTACGCTCAGTGGTTCAGAAATGGAGGCTATATGTTTGATTTCTAATTTTAAAACTGCCAAAAAAGGTGAAATTATTTATTTTTCACACGATGACCTACAACGAGTGTATTCGCTCAAAAAAGGAATTATAAAAATAATTGGTACAAATGAAAACGGCACCGAAACAATCAAAGATATATTACAGGCTGGCGATTTGTTTGGCCAATTAACGTTTGACAACAGCGACTCTGACGAATATGCCATGGCCGTATCTGAGCGTGTAACAGTTTGTAGTTTTTCGATTGACGACTTTGAAAAAGTAATAGAACGAAACCCACTACTGGCTCTCAAATATACCAAACTTGTTGGGCTACGCTTCAAAAGGCTCGAAAACCGATATATCAATCTCATAAATAAAGACGTAAAAACTCGGCTTAAAATTTTTTTGAAAGACTGGGCCGACAAAGAATCGCCTGGGCAAAAGCAACAAATAACTTTCAAAAACTACCTCACTCATCAAGATGTAGCCAGCGTTATTTGTAGTACTCGCCAGACTGTTACTCAACTCTTTAATGACTTCAAAACCCAAGGATTACTTGATTACAACCGTAGTGAAATTACTATTTTTGATGTTTCTAAATTGAATTGACTAAAACCTTAATATCCTTGTAGCCTAACAAACAACAACGAAATTGAAAAACAAAAAAATAATCCTGGCCATCAGTGGGAGTATTGCTGCTTACAAAGCTGCATTCTTGACTCGCTTGTTGATTAAAGCTGGTGCAGAGGTACAAGTCTTAATGACCGAATCGGCCAAGCAATTTATCACACCGCTTACACTTGCCACACTCTCAAAACGGCCTGTGTTGTCTGAAATAGTAAGCGAAAACGCTTGGAACAACCATGTAGAACTGGGGCTATGGGCCGATGCCCTCATTGTGGCTCCAGCCACTGCCACTACGCTATCTAAAATGGCACATGGCCTCTGCGACAATATCGTTACGGCTACTTACCTCTCAGCCCGCTGCCCTGTTTTTGTAGCCCCAGCCATGGACTTAGATATGTGGACACACCCCGCAACGCTCCGTAATCTTGATTTATTGAAATCTGACCAAGTAGCCCTTATTCCTGTGGGGTACGGAGAGTTGGCAAGTGGCTTAGTGGGCAACGGCCGCATGGCCGAACCCGAAGCCATCGTTGATTTTGTGAGTGGTTTTTTTGAGAAACAAACAGCCAAAACACAAGACATGACGGGCAAAACTATACTCGTAACAGCAGGCCCAACCTACGAAGCACTCGACCCTGTGCGTTTTATTGGCAATCGGTCGAGTGGTAAAATGGGCTTTGAGATTGTGAACGAACTGGCAGAACGAGGCGCAATGGTTCATTTAGTTGTAGGGCCAACCAAGCTATCACTTGATTTTGCTCAATCGGTTTCGGTCATACAGGTGGAGTCGGCACAGCAGATGTTTGAAGCAACTACGTCTGTCTTTGAACAATGCCATGCCGCTATATTGGCCGCTGCCGTAGCCGACTATCGACCAAAAAATGTTTCTGATATTAAAATAAAGAAAAAAGAAGGTGAAATGACGCTCGAACTCGAAAAAACACCCGACATAGCCGCCACGCTTGGCCAACTCAAACAACCACACCAGCGCATCGTGGGTTTTGCGCTCGAAACCAACAACGAGTTTGAGAATGCCGTCAGTAAACTCAAACGCAAAAACTTTGATGCCATCGTACTCAACTCGTTACAAGATGCTGGTGCAGGTTTTGGCGGCGATACCAACAAAATAAGTATCATTTATCAGTCAGTGCATGGCGCAGACATTCGTTGCCAAAATTTTGAACTAAAATCTAAAAAAGAAGTAGCCAGAGATATTATTGACGCACTTTTGGCATTATTCTAAAAAAATAATGGCTATTTGGTCAGCTATCCGACAATCTGCGTATATGAGATACGTTATGTTTGTGTCATTGAACTATATCAGAAAAATAATAAACTACAAAATGAAAAAACTAATCGTCGCTTTCCTCCTCACGTTTGTAGTTTTTGGCTGTGCCAAGAACGAAGACCTGACCCCAAGTACCGAAATTATGGCCAAAGTCAATCCTGTGGCCATTACGACAGGTAGCTTTGTTGGTGCCGTACATCCTACGTCTGGCTCAATCAAAGTAGCCGAAGATGCCCAAGACAAAACCAAAAAATACTTGATTTTTGAAAACTTTAAAACAGACCCAGGCCCAGACCTAAAAATTTATCTGTCTGACGACCTCAAAGCAACCAACTTTATTGAGGTAGCCAAATTGGAAAAAACAGGTGATTTTAGTGTGCTTGTTCCTACCACTGCCGACCTCA
>JAYVJH010000199.1:0-4366 GCA_043769455.1 Runella sp.
CTCGACACAAAAGCACTGTCGAGGTAGGCATATTTGAGTGGTGTGCCATTCTGATTAAACAAGTCTTCTAAACGCTGATTGAAAGCACTTGTTTTATTGGTTCGTAATATATTCAAGTCTATTGGCGATACCGAAAAGGCTTCGTACCTACTTTTGTTCCAGTTGTAGGTCAGACCTAATCTAAAACCACGTCTCGTAAACTCGGTTTGGCGGTCGAGGTAGTTATAGCCCAAACTTGTGATGGTTCGTGGATTTTTACGATTGAGAAATTTAACCCATTTGTTTGGTAAAAAAATTCTTGGAAAAATCAGCGACGCATTTACGCCGTACTCAATCGTTGGCACAAGGCTAATGGCACTCGACAAAAAACCCGACTGATAGTCCAACGATGCACGTCCGCTGATTTCAAAGTTTTCTAAATGATTGAACACATTACGAACCCGAAGCGTGGCATTGGCAAACGGCCCAGGTGATGCCTGTACGACATTTAGCCCCAAGTCGTAAAGTATTTGATATTTGTCGTTGGGTACAACCCGAATGAGCGTCCGAACGTTGGCATTTTTACCCAGCGTGTCGGAGTCGATATTGATTAGTTTGAACTGACTAAGCGAATGTAATTGATTGCGAGTTTCGTCAATATCCACTTGCCTAAATAGGGTATTGGGGCGTACCAGTATATTGCTATTGAGTAGCTTTGGGGCAAAATACCGATTTACAAAGTCATATTTGATGTTCTGATAAGTCGTCGAATCTTGTCTGGTTATAGCTGTCTCTTCGGGTATTTTTTCAGCTCTAAACTCCACGTCATCAAAGTCATATTTTTTGAATTGCAGATTTTTGGTTGGGTAATTAACCTGCAAACCAACAACATCAATGCTCTTAAAGAGCGTATCTGTCGATGCTATTCTGACTGTATCATTAACCACAAAACCGCCATGCTTGCGACCTTTGGTGTTTTCGATAGGCCGCAAAGATTGTTTATTAAACCCAAAATAGCCGTTATTTTTCATCAGTTGTTCTATCCGAATATACTCGTTTATGATGTCGGCAGCTCTAAACAAATTGCCCTCTTTGAGAAACGACTGTGAACGAGTTGCTACCAATAAGCTATCAATTGCAGCATCTGGGTCGTCTATCGTAAGAAGTTTGACAAAGCGTAGCTTGTAAGGTAGGCTCTCATTGATACTATACCTGACTTTGATTTTTCTGGTGTCGTTCAATGAATCTATCTGATAGGCAACTTGTGCATTTCTATATCCATTATTGACAAGATAATTTTTAATTTTTGCGGTGTTTCTTTTGGCATCATTGATTGTAAAAAAAGATGGTTTCTCGCCAAAGTTCCGCATAAACCACCGTCCGTTTTCTATTTTATTTCTGTATTTTTGGCTTTGTTTAGTAAATCGCTGTCGTACTTTTTCCATTTCTCGAGACGTGGGCAAAAGACGGCTATTTGTATCTTCAAAACGAGCCGTGAGTGTGTCTAACTCTTGCTGCCATTGGGGTACGAGCAATAAGTATCGGGGTTCTCGCCAGCGATATATCCACAACTTGACCGTAAGATTGGAAATACCGAGTAGTTTTTTGTTGGGTTTTTGAGTTAGGAGTGGGTCTAAGTCTTGGCTTGGCACTGCTTTATTTCCTTCAATAGTCTGTTTTGCTAATAAGTAATCTTCTTTATAGTTAATTTTGTACGAACAAGCAGTAAATATAAAGTGAAGCCCAACGACCCACAACCCTTTACTGATGACTAATTTCCAACTTTTACCCATTCACAATGTTATCTAAAAATGTATCGAAATATATAACGGCACTGCAAATTAAGAAATACCGACAAGAATACGGTACTTTTTTGGTTGAAGGCTCAAAAAGTGTGATTGAGTTGCTCAATTCTGACTTTGATATTGAGACAGTTATTACTACGCAGTCGTTTTACGAAAATAACACAAGAATACTCGACAATCAAACATTTAAAATAGAATATGCCACTACTGCCGAGTTGTCAAAATTAGGCTCTTTACAAACCAATGATAGCTGCTTGGCGATAGTTAAAACGAAACAAAATGATTTTTTGTATGCCAACTCTCAAGAATTTGTATTGGTCTTGGACGACATCAGAGATCCCGGCAATTTAGGAACAATTATCAGAGTGGCAGATTGGTATGGCATCAGCAAAATAATTTGTTCAGAAACTACTACTGACTGGTACAACCCAAAAGTAATTTCGGCTACCAAAGGCTCGTTTACGAGAGTTTCTGGATTTTATACTGACCTCAAACAATATTTTGCTGACACAACCAACAAAGCTATTTATGGTACATTCATGAACGGCAAACCCATACATAACGTTTCATTTGAGCAGGCAGGCTATGTGGTTATGGGCAACGAGTCAAATGGTATAAGTGCTGATGTTGAGGCGTTTATCAACCAAAAAATCACAATTCCTCGCTTTGGCCACGCCGAATCACTCAATGTGGGTATCGCAACGGCAGTGGTTCTGGACAATCTGAGACGAATAAAATAAAGACAATCACAATAAAGACATATTAAACGGTTATTTTTGTGGTAGTTTATTCACAATTTTACCCAACAATACCGTGTACCAAAAAGAGATTAAATTTAGAATTGAGCAAGATGGCGAGCGTATTCCAGAAAAAATTTATTGGGAAGCCACCGACAACCCCAACGAAGGGCTTGAAGAAACCCGTGCCATTATGGTAGGTGTCTGGGACCAGTTCAATAGCGGAACGATGTTTATACCGCTCTGGAACAAAGAAATGGACGTATATGACATGAAACGGTTTTGTATAGAAATGCTCGGCTGCATTGCCGACACCGTAGCCACTGCCACTGGCGACGACCTGATGTTTAAAGAAATAGACAACCTCGGCCACAAACTTAGCCAGCGACTGATGGAGGAGATGAAAACAGCGAAGCCATAAAAAAAATCTGCTCCATCACTCTAAGTGATGGAGCAGATTTTAAATTTAGTATCTATTTTTTTGTACTCTTCTTTTTGGCATCTTCTGCACCTTTTTTGGCTTCTTCGGCGGCTTTCATAGATTTTTCGAGCATCGCCGAAAACTTCGACTGCTTTTTGGTGCCTGATGCTATCTTGATGCGGTTTTCGTCCAAAACAGTTTTGAGTTTGGTTTCATCTACAAAACGACGGATAATTTGCTGCTGACCAATAGTAACAAGGTTGGAAACAAAATAATAAAAACTCAAACCAGCCGGAAAGCTATTCATAATAAACATAAACATCACTGGCATAATATACCCCATGACCTTCATATTGGGCATACCTGGCTGCGTTTGGGTTGGAGTAGTTTGGTTGTTGTACCAAGCAAAAAGCACTTGCGAGAGGGTCATCAACAAAGTAAAAACACTGACGTGCGAGCCATAAAACGGAATCTCAAATGGTAAATAAATCGGGGCATCGTAAGTAGAAAGGTCGTTTGCCCACAGAAAAGACTTTTGGCGAAGCTCAATTAAATTTGGAAACAACGAAAACAAGGCCATCAAAATAGGCATGGTAGCCAGCACAGGTACGCAGCCACTGAGCGGACTAACGCCTACTTGTTGGTAGAGCTTCATTTGCTCTTGTTGCATTTTGGTTTGGTCGTCGCCTACTTTTTCTCTTATTACGGCCAGTTCTGGTGCCAAAACCCGCATTTTCGCCATCGATATATACGACTTATAAACGAGCGGTGTCATCAATAGTTTGACAAAAAGCACCAAGACGATAATCAGAATACCGTAGTTCGAGATATATTTTTCAAAAAAACTAAACAACGGCACAAAGAAAAACTTGTTGAGTGGTCGCAAAAACGCATAGCCCAAGTCCACGTTATCACCAAAATTAGCCGCCTTCACTTCTTTTACAATCTGATAGTCGTTTGGTCCAAAATAAAACTGAAAATTACCTTTACCCGTTTTCAAGTCGGTCATAGACAGTGAGGCTTCGGTTTGCATGGTCTTGACGTAGCTGGAGTCTGTTTCGTCAACGAGCGACTTGGCCGTTAGGGCTGTCATGGGTGCATTTTTGGCAATTATTCCAGTCAGAAAATACTTATTTTTGTGGGTAAACCAGTTTACTGGCTCTTCGATTTTTTCTTCTACATTACTGGTTTGTCCACGGCCAATGTCCGACACTGATTTGTCAGCAAAGTAGTTAGTTGTTACCACTTTACGGTTTTCGTTTAGGTCGTTTTCAAACTGTTTTAGTTTTTCGTCCCAAACCAATTTTGCAGGTTCTTTTTTTAACATTCCGTCCAATCCTGTCAGATTCAGATCATAATCGACCACATAGCCACTACCCTGAACGGTATAAACCTGCTCTACAAACTGGTTGGCCGCCACTGGT
>JAYVJH010000200.1:0-2477 GCA_043769455.1 Runella sp.
TGGATACGAAAATCGAAAATAGAATACTCGGCCTTTTGAGGTGGATAAAAATGCAAGTGCCTCATTATCAACACCTAAAAAAAGCTGGGTAGAGTAATAGTTTAGTACAATGTATAAAAAACTCGTCCTTCCTTTTTTGTTTCAGTTCGATGCCGAGCAGGTACACCATTTTGTGTGCCGTTTTATTAAGTTTACATTCAAAATTCCATTTGTTCCGCTTATTTATAGAAAACTATACAGTTACGAAAACCCTATTTTGGAGCGAACTGTATTTGGACTTACTTTCAAAAATCCCGTAGGTCTGGCCGCAGGTTTTGACAAAAATGCTGAACTGGTGGACGAACTCTCTGAGATGGGTTTTGGCTTTATTGAAATCGGTACTGTTACGCCTGTACCGCAAGATGGCAACGACAAACCTCGGCTGTTTAGACTGAAATCCGACCAAGCCCTTATCAACCGAATGGGATTTAACAATGAAGGTGCCACCGCCGCCGCCCAACGGCTACGCAACCGCAATTCCAAACTTATTATTGGGGGTAACATTGGTAAAAACAAAAATACACCCAACGAAAATGCACTGGACGACTACATCAGATGTTTTGATGAACTGCACGATGTTGTCGATTATTTTGTGGTCAATGTCAGTTCACCTAACACTCCCAATCTGAGAGATTTACAGGAAAAAGAACCGCTTAAAAAAATCTTGTCGGCCCTGAAAGTACTGAGTAATGAGTCGTGGGTCGTGAGAAAAAATACAATACCCACGACTCACGACCAACCTAAACCCATTCTTCTAAAAATCGCTCCTGACCTGACAGACAGCCAGTTAGACGACATTGTTGAAATAGTTTTGGAAACAGGTATCGCTGGAGTTATTGCTACAAACACCACTATAAACCGTACAGGGTTGATAACTGACCCAAAAACTATCGAACAAATTGGTGCTGGTGGGTTGAGTGGTTTGCCACTTACACACCGTTCTACCGAAGTAATTCGTTATATTTGCCAAAAATCAAACAATGCTTTTCCTGTCATTGGAGTCGGGGGTATTGCCTCTGCCGAAGATGCCCTCGAAAAACTACGTGCTGGAGCTAGTTTGGTGCAAATTTATACTGGTTTTATTTATGAAGGCCCGTCTATCGCCAAGCAAATCAACACTCAAATTGCCTTTCGCTTTACCCCCCAAACATAGCAAATCAACCGATACCTAAATGGGAAAAAATCGTATTCCATCGCCACCCAAAATTGAGCGCAAGTCGCCTCCACCCAACAATAATGGTTCGGGGGGACAATTAAAAATACCGATCAATAAAATCAAAGATGACCCCCGTAATACAAAACTACTGGGGGGTGGCCTCATGGTGATTGCAGTATGTTTGGCAATCGCTTTTGTGTCATATATTTTTACGGGTGCCTCCGACCAGAGTGTGGCAGAACATGGTACTCCTTTTGATACCAAAATGACCATGACGGCAGAGGAAGCCGAAAATAAATTGGGAAATTTTGGGTCAATTATTGCACACTTTTTCATATTCAGATGGTTTGGCATTGGGGCATTGGTATTTCCTTTTTTATTGTTTTTGTACGGCTATAAAATCGCCTTTGGACGAGAAATATTACCCCTCAAACGTACAAGTCAAATTGCAGTGTTTTATGTCATTTGGGCAGCTTTATTTTTTGGCTACATCATCGTAAAGTTCAAGTTAGTTCAAGATTATAGTATTTTGAGTGGCGGCTTCGGTCATGCACTCAATGCCATATTGATTCCAAAAATTGGTTGGGGAGCATTTATTTTGATACTCGGAATTTTAGTGACTTTTATGATGTATTTTCATAACATTACTTCATTTGACCAGATTCTTAATTTCGACTCTTTTCTACGAATTTTTGAAAACCGACATACTGTCGAATCGCCTGACTTAGAAGTAGTACCAGAAGAAGATGATGATGACGATGAAGAAGACCAAGAAATTGAAAACGAGCCTGTCAAGCCTGTGGTCAAAGACTTGCCTGTTGTCGGTAAGCCAAAGCCAACTAAGCCTGGTGATGTTTCGTTTACGATAGAAGAAATTCCAGAAGACGAATTGGTTGAAGAAGAAGAAAAAACTGAAAGTACGGGCCCAATTCCATCATCGACCAACGACCCACTCCCACCCATTATACCTTTTATGGGTGAAGAAGAAGATGATTTGATAGCCAAGTTTGGGCCCTTCGATCCTACCCTCGACTTGGCCAATTATCAATACCCAACCATTGATTTGCTCCACAAACGAGACGAAAGTGGTACTAACAAGGTAACAACCGAAGAACTCGAAGCCAATAAAGACCGTATCGTCGAAACCCTCGGTAACTTTGGTATTGGTATTGCAAGCATAAAAGCTACCATCGGACCAACTGTAACGCTCTATGAAATTGTACCAGATGCTGGTGTAAGAATTTCAAAAATCAAAGGTCTCGAAGACGACATCGCCCTCAAC
>JAYVJH010000201.1:0-3363 GCA_043769455.1 Runella sp.
CCTGTCTGAATAACCGTAATGACCGACCAACCGTAAACAAAACTCGTCAGTTGCCCAAATGCTTCTTTTAGGTAAATATACTGTCCACCGGCTTTGGGCATCATACCTGCCAGCTCGCCATAGCTTAGTGCGGCGGCTACCGTAACAAGGCCAGTTATAGCCCAAATGAGTATCAGCCAGCCGCTTGAACCTACATTTCGGGCTATTTCGGCACTAACAATAAAAATACCTGAGCCAATCATACCACCAGCTACGAGCATGGTGGCATCTAAGAGGCCAAGCGATTGTTTAAAAGAAGTTGTTTTTGACTCGGACATTAGTAGTAGGTTTGGTTTGTGCAAATATAAGTGAATAAATGGTTATTTGACCAACAGAAAAAATGCCGATAGATAATTTTTTGAATATTTATTGGTAATTTTGCGGAAGTCTATTTTACTTTGTGTTTCAAAGTAAAATGACGAGTCTTAAATTTAAAATACTTTTCCTACCTAAATACTCATATTACCGATTGTGAATAAAATACCAAATGTCTTCAAGGTAGTTGTTGCTGCCATATTGTTAGTGCTGTCGTTGCTGAATGATACTTCGGCCCAGTCAAAAGTAAGCCAAGTAAGTGGTAGCCAAGCGATGGACTATTACAACCAAGCCAAAGCCAAGGGTATGAGCGATATGCAGATAGAGCAGGCTGCACTGGCGCAGGGACTTACATTGTCGGATATTGCCGAGATGAGACAAAAAATTGAGGGAGGAGGACGAACCAATTTGAAGACGGCTACAAATTCCGATTCAATCATTGCCCCCAGAAAACAACTCGGCAAACTATCAAAAAGAAATGTAGCAGATACAATACCACAAACCAAAGACTTAAAAGTATTTGGTTCAGATTTGTTTAATTCTGAAAACCTGACTTTTGAGCCAAATCTAAAAATAGCTACCCCCAAAAACTACCAACTTGGGCCTGAAGATGAAATTGTTGTAGATATTTATGGCAACGCCGTTGGTAGCTATAAACTCAAAGTCAGCCCCGATGGTTTTGTTAAGGTTCCCGACATTGCACCTATTTTTGTGAGTGGTATGAACTTTGAAGATGCAAAAGAAAAAATTGTAGGCCGCTTACGACAAATGTACTCGGGCCTGAACGCTGGTGGTGGCACCAATGCCAGTATGTATATTTCGAGTATCAGAAGCATCAAAATTTCAATTGTTGGCGAAGTAGCTACACCAGGCACTTACACTGTGTCTTCGTTGGCTACGGCTTTCAATGCGTTGTTTTTGTGTGGTGGCCCCACACAGGTCGGCTCATTTAGAAATATTCAGGTTATTAGAAACAATAAAATTGCTCGAACAATAGATCTTTATGATTTTTTGTTGAAAGCTGACCAAGCCAATAATATTATTTTGCACGACCAAGATATTATTTATGTACCGTTTTATAGTACCCAAATTCAGTTAAGAGGCGAAGTCAAGCGAGAAGCCATTTATGAACTCAAAGCCAACGACAATTTCAATGACGTGCTGCGTTTTGCTGGCGGCTACAATGGCAAAGCATACAAAGCGTATGTAACTGTAAGACAAAACACAGACAAAGCACAGCGAATTGTGAGTATCAAGCAAGACGAATTGATTAACTACCGACCTCAAAATGGTGATGCGATTGTGGTCAATAAAATTTCTGATAGATTTGAAAATCGACTTCAAGTGATGGGGGCGGTCAATAGGCCAGGCGAGTATGCACTTGATGACAACATCAAGACCGTCAAGCAGCTCATTGAAAAAGCCGATGGTCTGCGTGAAGATGCTTTTAAAAACAGAGCCGTCTTGCACCGTGAAAAAGCCGACCGAGACATGGAAGTATTGCCAATAGACTTAGGTAAAATCTTAACAGGTGAAATCGAAGACATTGAACTTAGAAAACAAGATAGTTTGGTCGTAAAATCTATTAGAGAACTAAGAGAAAATCGTTTTGTAACTATTTTGGGAGAAGTAAACAAAGGGCAAGACGTGCCGTTTGAAGAAAACATGACAGTGTCGGACTTGATAACGATGGCTGGGGGCTTTACCGAAGGGGCAATTGGCTCGAGAATGGAAATTGCAAGGCGAATATCCAACGAAAACTCAAATGCCGTACCCGACAATCAAAACGTACAAATAATTGAGTTTAAGATAGACAAACAACTGAGCCTCAACGTAAACGATGCCGAGTTTAAGCTCCGTCCTTTTGATATGGTCTATATCAGAAAATCACCACGTTTTGAAGTTCAAAAAAGTGCTATCATTACTGGCGAAGTCAAATACCCAGGTGTTTATGCGATTGTAGGCCAAAACGAAAAAATCAGTAACCTCATTACTCGTTCGGGTGGCATCAAGCCAACAGGGTATTTAGAAGGGGCATACCTGATCAGAAAAGGCGAGCGTGTTGCCTTAGATTTGGTAGAGGCTGTAAATAACGAAACCGCAGAAAGTAACATTCAGTTAGAAAACGGCGACTCTTTGACTATACCCGAACGCCAACAAACTGTACGAATTGCTGGGTATGTACTCAATCCATCGGTAGTTAATTTCAATAGTCGCTACGTTTACAACGACTATCTATCACAAGCGGGAGGTTATGCCGACAGAGCCACAAGAAGAAAAGTTTTTGTTACCTATGCCAACGGCTACACCAAACGTACACAACATTTTTTGTTTTTTAGACTAAATCCCAAAATACAACCAGGTTCAATCATTACTGTGCCGGGCAAGCCCAAAGATGAAAGAAAGTCAGAACTAACAGCTCCCGTAATATTGTCGTTTACAGGTACGTTAATTACGGCACTAATATTACTTTTTAGGTAATAAGTACAAATAGACGTTCGATTTTAAACGTAGCTTAGTGCGTTGTTCAATGTCAAAAGCCCAATAACCAAAAATCACTAAAACCAATGACTAACGACCCAAGACCGATTACCAACGAATTGCCTCAGACCGATGAAATAGAAATTAGTATTGCCGATATTATCAATTTTCTGAAAAAAAACTGGAAAAGAGCGGCTTTGTGCGGCTTCGCCCTTGCTCTTGTTGGTGTTGTGTATGTAATATCGGCACAAGAAGAGTTTGAGTCCAAAACTTCGCTTATGCCAGAGTTACAGGGGGGAGCCTCAAAAATGGGTGGGCTGAGTGCATTGGCAGGGTTGGCAGGTATAGATGTAGGTGGTGCTGGTAGCACGGAGGCTGTGCGGCCGGATTTATACCCCAATATATTACAAAGTACTCCTTTTATTTTACATTTACTACAACAACCCGTCTATTCATCTAAACTCAAAACAACGACAACAGTCGAGGCTTTTTTTGATGAAATGAGTATGAGTTTTATGGATAAATTAT
>JAYVJH010000202.1:0-10456 GCA_043769455.1 Runella sp.
TAGAGCAAAAAACGAGCCAATTTAGGTAGGAGGATGATAAATAAGAAAAGAGCATAAAAGAGAACAAAGTGGACTTACAGCCATTTTTGTGATATAATTGCTATTTTTCATACAAAAAATCATTTAGGGTTTATTTCCATGTAAAATTGTGAAATAAAAATAGAAATAAAAAATATTTTCATAAAAATAACACGCTATCAATCATTAAGCTATAAATATCGTTATTTTGTTGTTTGTGCCAAGTCATTGAGTGTGTCCAAAAATCGTTTAATAGATGCTCTGTATTCAAAGCTTGGCTCTGTATTATTTGGGTTGTCGCTTCTCAAAATCGACTGAATATCCGAAAATGCACTTATTGCAATGAGTTTATTGGTTAATAATTGTCTCATTGTATTCAGTCGATTTAAGTACCAAATCAAGATGGATAGCGCAATTAAAACAGTTATTGATGTCAGAACCTCAATATTTATGGAATAGTCAGTGTCATGTTCATTAAAAAGCTAAGAAGTGAATACTCTGTACAATAATCCAAGAATAATTGAAATCGAAAAGCCTCCAAAAATCCAAATTTGATAAAGTAAAGATTTTTGCTTTTCCTTAACTTCTTCAATCGTACTTTCAAACAGCATAGGTTTAGCATTTTGTTCAACAGTATTAGCACTATTGGTTTGTGGTTGTTCAACAGTATTGGCACTATTGGTTTCTGAAGTAATTACAGACATTGATTTTATAGGTTTATTCGGTAAAATTAGCTAAAAAGTCTATTCATAGTTTCAAATCACCCGTCATTTTCACACATTCACCCAGCTATTTTCTCTCAAACTTTGCAAAGCGGCAAAGGTAGCTCGGCTGGTGTTGATGATTTCGTCGAAAGGAATCAATGGCGCACCGCCTGTTTGTACTCGCTTGATGAGTTCCTGAAACTGGGCTTTGTGGCCTTTGTCTTGGCCTATATTCATTTTTGAAAAACCCTTAAAACCATAGCCTTCCAACGACCGAAAGTTATCTAAAACCAACGTCCGCTCTTGCGAATATACCTCTACTCGTTCTTTTGAGTATGCCTTGCTGCCATTGGCAAAATAATTGATGACACCCGTTGAGCCGTTTTCATATTTCAACAATATACTGGCGCTGTCGGTGGTTTCGGTTGGGTTTTGGCCCATGGCGTTCATGCACACACTTGTTACTCGGCTGCCTGTAAGATAAGTAATGAGGTCAATAAAATGGCAGGCTTCGCCCAATATACGCCCACCACCCACTGCACGGTCGTGTACCCACGAAATGGCTGGAATTACGCCTGCGTTCATCGTTGCCACTACGTTCATTGGTGCATTGCCAAGTAGGGCTTTCATTTTGAGGGCATGAGGCGAAAACCGCCGATTGAAACCCACCGTTACTGACTTTGCAGATTTGGTGTTGATAATTTCTTCTAATTCTTCTTCATAAATCGCCAATGGTTTTTCTACAAACACGTGCTTATTGGCTTTTAGGGCTTCAATCGTCATGCGGGCGTGCTGGTTGTGGCGAGTGGTAATGAGTACCAAGTCCACGTCCGAATCTCTGAGTATTTCTTGGTAGTCTGTTGTACTGAGGGATATGCCATGTTTTTGGGCAAGAGCCGTCCCCGATAGTCCATTGGCACTGGCGATGTATTTGATTGGTACATTTTTGAGAACAGGTAACATTGTCATTTTGGCAAAATTGCCCCCGCCCACAATTCCCAAAACCCCTTTTGTACCTGCAAAATCGGTGTCTTTGTAGCGTACTGATGTTTGGGTATTTGGTTTTTCGGGATAGGCCAAAATCGATGCAATAGCCCCAGAGTTCATGTTGCCATATACTTTCTGATACTCTTCGATTGGCACAACCTCGGTAATAAACGGCTTGACATCAAGCAAGTCAGAGCCAATGAGTTGGAGTACTGTCTGAAAGTTTCGGTTTTCTGTCCAGCGTACAAATGGCAGCGGATAGTCCACGCCTTTTTGTTCGTAGTTGTCGTCGTAGCGGCCTGGCCCGTAAGAGCATGACACCTGAAAACTCAATTCTTTTTCATAAAACTCGGCACGGCTCAAATCCAATCCAATGACCCCTACCAGCACAATACGCCCACGCTTACGAGACATTTGGGCGGCTTGTGAAATGATGTCGTCTGTTTTGGCCGAGGCTGTGATAATTACGCCATCTGCACCTACGCCATTTGTGAGACTTTCTACGAGTTTTACGGTGTCTGTCCCTGCTGCTGGGTTGGCTACTATGATGCCTTTTTGTCTGGCTATTTCGAGTTTTTTATCGTCAAAATCAAAACCAATCACTCGACAACCATTTAGTTTGAGTAGTTCGGCTGTCAATAGTCCAATCAAGCCCAGACCAATCACTACGACCGTTTCGCCCAAAGTAGGATTTAACAGTCTGATTCCTTGTAAACCAATTGAACCAATGACCGTAAAAGCAGCTTCATCGTTGGTTACATTTTCGGGGATTTTGGCAACTAAATTGCGGGGTACACAGACTGTTTCGGCGTGCGAGCCATTAGAAGCCACACGGTCACCGATTTGTAAGTCGCTTACACCTTCGCCTACGGCAATGACCTCACCCACGTTGCAATAGCCCAACGGCAAAGGCTGACCCAGTTTGTTAAAAACGGCATCAAGCGTTGGCATCAGGCCATCGGTTTTGATTTTGTCCAATACCATTTTTACTTTATCGGGCTGCTGGCGGGCTTTTTCGATGAGGTTGGCTTTGCCAAATTCTACCAACATTCGCTCCGTACCCAACGACACCAAGCTACGGCGAGTACTAATCAGCACCGCCCCACGCTTGACTTGTGGCGCAGGCACTTCTTCCAATATGGTTTCGCCCGATTTTAGATTTTGTATTAGTTGTTTCATATATTGTATGTGGTTCTATACTGAATTATCATTGATAAATGGCTCAATAAGTATTCGTCCAATTCGTCTATCCTACTATCTGGGAGTCTTTCTACAAAATTATTTTGACTGCTCTTGTAATTTTGGTGTAGATTTGCCTTAATCTGAGTGAGGAGTGTTGGTCGAGACCAAGCCCGCTCAGAACACATTTTTAAATAGAAGTAGCGTGTATCACTATCTAATAATTTGGTGAAGATTTCAATATTTTGCCCCCAGGGTATTTCTGCAACGACCCGTTGCAGTTTTTCATCACTTGAATATGTGTCATAAAATTTTTGTATGTACCAGATGTTTCGGCTCGAAAAACCTTTCACACTTGGGTATTCTGATTGTAAATCGATGGCTAATTTTTCAACAATATTTTTACCCCAATTTTCTATTTTAGTTTTTTCCGAAACAACTTTGCCGATATACCAATAAAGACTTATCAGTTCATGATTTGATTTTCTGATAGTCTGATAGCGTGTTGCATTTATTTTTTCTTTAATTGTCAGTAATGTAGGAGTGTAGCTTTGTGGTATATTATTCATTTGGTATTTATCTATTCAAAAAATAGTGCTTAAATTCTTGCATTTCTTGGCGTTCTATTTCTGTATATTTATCAAATATTTTGGGGGTTACTTGGCTACTAATCGCCGCAATGCCAGCATCAATAAGCCTAAGCCCTTGGTCTGTCAATAAAATATTATCAAATGCCTGTCCGCCAATGTTTGAGGGGCGTTTGAGGTCTCGATGTACGAATCCTGCTTGGTGCAGTGCCGTGAGTTCGTCTTCAAATACCGACCACCACAGTTCACGAATTTCTACTTCATAAGCCCTAAAATCCATCGGTTTGAGTCGTTCCATTACCAACATCTCTGCATTTAGGCCCTCGTTAAAGTCTAAGCGTATAAACTTGACCATCAGGCTGTTTATGTTGTTGGCAAACTGCATTTTTTGGGCTTCTGAGCCAATATCCGAGCGTGTGTCGTCAGTAAATAGTTTAGCTACTTCCGTCTCAGAAAGTACAATAACAGTGTTGTTAGCACCAGACGATAATTTTCTTGGATATTTCATTTTAAAAGTACCTCTAAGACCAATTTTATAATTGCACTACTGCAAATATGATTTTTTATATTTGCACTTATAGCCTCAAATGCAAATATAAGCCCAAATTTAGCCAATAAAGTCCTTCAAAAGCCCTTTGTCTTTGACTTTGATTCCTTTTTCGGTTAGCTCAACGGTACAAGCGTCGTAGATGGGGTCGTGGTCAAATATCAAAATTGTGTTGTTCTGAACGGCCTCGGTCAATAGTGTTTCTTTTTCAATCATTGTTTGTAATGGTCGCACGTCATAGCCCATCACATAAGGCAACGCAATGTGCGCTGACGATGGAATGGTGTCGGCCATGAAGAGTAGATTATGGTTTTTGAGACTAATCTGAACCATCGTCATCTTTTCTGTATGACCGTCGCAATAGACTGGCGTTACATTTTGACCAAAGGGATTGATGATTTTATCAGAAAAAAACAACTGTCCTGCTTCTTGAATCGGCATGATGTTTTCTTTGAAGAATGTCGCTTTTTCTCGGGCGTTGGGTTGGGTGGCAGCTTGCCAATGGTCAGAATGTGTCCAATATTTAGCATTCGGGAAGGCCAGTTCAAAGCCCGTTCGGTCGGTATTCCAGACTACGCCGCCGCCACAATGGTCAAAATGTAAATGTGAAAAAATGACATCGGTAACGTCGCCAGCACCAAAGCCAGCCAGTTGGATAGACCGCAGCAAGTCGCCAGTGCCGTGTTTGTAGTAGTATGACTGCCATTTGGCATCTTGTTTGTTGCCCATGCCAGTATCTATGAGCATCAGTCGGTTGCCGTCTTCGATGAGCAGGCAGCGCATATTCCAGCTACAAAGGTTATCTTCGTCGGCAGGGTTGAGTTTATTCCAGAGTAGTTTTGGCACAACGCCAAACATTGCCCCACCATCTAACTTAAAATGGCCAGTATCTATTACGTGAACTTGCATTGAAAATATTTTTTTGGCAAAGATAACAAACAAACCTTTTGTAGCCATTTATTTTGAGATTAGCGAAAAATAATCTTTCGCCGTACCTTTGCACCATGATTTCAATAACCAACTTATCGTATTACCTCGGCGACCGTGCTTTGTACGAGTCTGCATCATGGCACATCAAACCCAAAGACAAAATTGGCCTCATTGGCCTGAACGGTACGGGCAAATCAACTTTGCTGCGTTTGATTGTTGGCGAATACCAAGCAGACGGCGGAACTATCTCAAAATCAGGCGAATGTACAATCGGATTTTTGAACCAAGACCACCTTTCGTATCTGTCTGACGAGTCGATTTTGGCCGTAGCCATGCAAGCCTTCGAGCGTGCCAATGTGTTGCAGGTGCAGTTGGACGAGATTTTGCACGAAATGGAAATCAACTACCACGATGCGCTGATTGATAAATTGGCTCGGATACAAGAAGAGTTTGAAGCCCTTGATGGGTATTCGCTACAAGCCAAGTCAGAAGAAATATTGGAAGGATTAGGTTTTTCGACCGATGATTTGCACAAACCCCTCCGTCAGTTTTCGGGAGGGTGGCGTATGCGAGTGATGTTGGCCAAAATGCTACTACAAAAACCAGCCTTACTCATGCTCGATGAGCCAACCAACCACTTGGACTTGCCGTCGATTAAATGGGTAGAAAAGTACGTTGAAAACTACGAGGGGGCTGTTATTGTAGTCTCGCACGACCGTGAATTTTTGGATAATGTGTCGAACTGTATAGTCGAAATCTCTAATCAGAAGTTTAATTATTATGGGGGTAATTATAGTTTTTATTTAGAAGAAAAAGCCCTTCGAAACGAAATCCAGCAAGGGGCTTATGAAAACCAGCAGTCGAAAATCAAACAAACTGAACGGTTTATTGAGCGATTTAAGGCCAAAGCCACCAAAGCCAAACAAGCACAGAGCCGTGCTAAAATGTTGGATAAAATGGATAGAATTGATGCCGTGGTGGACGAAAACGCCAAAGTCCATTTTAAGTTTCAGTTTACAACCCAGCCTGGCCGCCATGTATTGCAGTTGGAGAACATCTCGAAATCTTATGGCGACAAACATATATTATCCAAGACCGATATAGCCATGGAGCGGGGCGATAAGATTGCGCTCATAGGAGCAAACGGCAAGGGAAAATCGACAGTGTTACGAATAGTAGCAGGCGACGAAGAGATAGGTGGCGAGCGGCGACTGGGGCATAATGTCAAGTTTACGTTTTTTGCCCAGCATCAACTCGAAGCATTGAACATCGAAAATACGATATTGGACGAACTCAAATACGCCAACCCAACCAAGTCAGAAACTGAATGTAGGACGATATTGGGCTGTTTTTTGTTTTCGGGCGACGATGCCTTTAAGAAAATCAAAGTACTGTCGGGTGGCGAAAAATCTCGGGTGGCTTTGGCCAAAGTATTAGTATCGGAGGCTAACTTTCTACTCTTAGACGAGCCTACCAACCACTTAGACATTCAGTCGGTCAATATCCTGATTCAGGCTTTGCAACAATACGAAGGCTCCTACATTGTCGTCTCGCACGACCGTTATTTTGTCGAAGCCACAGCCAACAAAATCTGGTACATCGAAGACCGTGAAATAAAACAGTACCCAGGCTCGTACCAAGAATATGAAATGTGGAACGAAGACCGAAAAGCCGAAAATCAAACGGAAGCCAATACAAAACAAAGTGCCAAACTCGAAAAACACAATACAATCCACCAGCCGGCAGTAGCCAAACCTAAACAAGCTGCTACCAAATCGCTGAGTTATTCGGACACTAAGATTATTCAACAAAAAATAGATAAAATAGAACTACGAATCAGTGAATTAGAATCTCGAAAGACTGAAACCGAAGCAAAATTGGCCAGCCCCGACATATACGGCAACCCAACAAAATTGAGCGAACTAAACCGTTTTTATATTGACCTTAAAACCCAACTTAGTACGGCCAATGATGAGTGGGAGGCGGCTGTGATAGAGTTGGAGGGGTAGTGCTTCTAATTGGATTAAGACATTTAGCGAAGCCATCGAACCAAGCGATGGCTTCGCTGTATAATTTCACTTCACCGCCTCGTAGCAATAGACATTTAGCCCTGTACTGGCGAAAATACGGCCTTTTTTGCCGTTTTGGGCGGGTAGGCCTGCTACCATTCCCCAAAAATACGCATCTGAGTTAGTTCTAAAATCGGGTGATTGTAGCTTCCAGAGGTGTTTGCCTGTTTGGACATCTACGGCATGGAGCAAGCCATCGCCTCCGCCAGCATAATAGACCACACCGTCTTGATACACCAGCCGAGTGCTTGTACCCGACGATTTTTCTTGCCAGCGTTCTGAGCCTGTGGCAGGGTCGAGGCCATAGATGTAGGTATCCTCGCTGTTGGCTACAATTATACCATCGGCAATGATAAAACCCGAAAACAGAAAATTGCCCCCAAAAGTACGCTCCCAAACTTTGGCCCCCGTAGCCAAGTCATGACAAGTAAAATGACGGCCTGCTGAGTGATAAACCCTGCCGTTATAAATCACTGGTAGCCCATCGACAGAAGCATTGTAGGACGTTACAATAGGCATTTTTTCATAAATCCACTTGCGTTTGGTAACATTGTACAAGCCAAAAACCGACCGAATAATACCCTGATTGGCTGGAAGGCTTGGAGTGTGGTGGTCAATAACGAGCATCGTATCGCCTGCTTGCTCAAAAGCCAGCAACGAAGTAGCACCAGCACTAATACCACTACTACCATCAGGTAGTTCTTTG
The DNA here is from genome assembly GCA_043769455.1 of Runella sp. Taxonomy (GTDB): domain Bacteria; phylum Bacteroidota; class Bacteroidia; order Cytophagales; family Spirosomataceae; genus JAYVJH01. The sequence goes on from JAYVJH010000202.1 coordinate 7,728, forward strand.
GGAAGTGTAGGCGATACTATCAGTTCTTCGGGCTCTGGTGCTAAGACATTACCACGATAAACAGCCCCAACCCATTGTTGTTGTTCTTTTGAATAGGTATCGCCGCAAAAAAAGTAGCTATTGCCTATGCCTGTTATAATAGTATTGGTAGTAATACCGTCTCGTTTTATTTTTTTCCAAGCCGACTGACCCGTTTGTAAATCAACACAATAGGTAAGTTCCCCGTTACTGATAACTAAGCGATTGTCTTTTTTATAAGAGAAATTAAGATGTAGTGCATCGTTACTTTTTATGTAGTCTTTCCAATTCCACTGTATTTTACCTGTTTCAATATCTATCATATTGATTGTTCCTCTACTAAAATTGCCGATAGGCGGTATGTATGGAAGCCCACCACCTGGGCAAACCACTTTTTTGCCATCAAAAATAATAGATGACAGTACTCCAGAGGCCATATTAGGTCCGTTGTTGATAGCTGAAGCCCAAAGGGGAGGCTTTGATACAATCTCCCCTTTAGGTCCAATCTCAACTTCTTCTTTGGGTTTGCAACTACATACAACACCCAAACATACCAAAAGAAGTAGTGTTTTCATTGTAGTTGTGGGTCATCAACTCTATTAAAAACATTCCTAAACTGCGCTGACATTTGTGGATGTCCACGCATTTCATTATGATTTACGCCTATGGCTTGGTAGAGATCGCCAGAGCCAAGGCTCCACGATGTGTAGTCGCCACGTTGGGAGGGGGCAGCTACCAAGCCGTCGCTACCGCCTTGCAGGGCATATCGGTAGGTGTAGGTGATGGGTGCCCAACAAGCTACGGTGAAATGTGTGGTCATCTGATTTGAGTGTAATAAACATCAATCGTATCTGCTTTTGCATCATACTCACCTGCCATCAAAACACTTGTTTTGACAGTCCTGCTATCTGGATTGTCCCACCAATCAACATTAACTAATCGAATCGACATATAGCCTCCAGCATCAAGATTATGACCTCTTATGATTTGTTTACCCTCCTTAGCATTAGTATATGTTGTGCTGATATTTGTTAAAATGATAGTTTTGTTTTTTGAGTACAAGAAAAGACTATCATTAATAACCAGCCGCTGTTCTATCAATTTAGATTGATTAGTTGTGATATTCACTTCTTTATTGGCAACAAACTCACCAGCGAATACACCTTTAAATTGCATGTTTTTCGTATCACAACTTATTAGCAAATATATTAAGACTATAAATGTCGTTAGCTTTTTCATATTTTTTATGTTTAAGGTCTCATACCAAATGTGGCATTTAGTGCATAATCGTAGACATCCCCATTCAAGCCTTGAAAATTATTTAATATATACCAACCGTTAGCTCTACCACCCCAGCCCCAATTAAGGTGATATCTGGCATAGCTGCCGCTACTACAAATATATGGTGGAGTATAGGTTTGATTAAACCAAATATAGGATTCGTAGCCGTCCATTACCCAAATATGCCAATCAGAGAGATTAAAACTTGTATTACCGTCAAGTATAACTGGCTTACCATTGAGTAATTCTGAATTTATAGATGTTAAGTTGCTGATTAGACCGCCTCGTTGCCCAGGGTTAGAGTAGCCAAAATAAATAAATGCTTGTCTGACTTTATCTCGCCAAGTCAAGGAAGAACAGGAACCCCAATAATTATAATTGGTCTGAGCAGCCGTTCCTGCTTCTTTGAGCAGTGTAGCCATGTGCCTGTCTTTTATTGGTGTTGAATAATAGTCGCAATAATATCCTGTGCGAGTTACTGGCAACGGGTAATCGTAGTAGGTCACGCCACCTGGACTATAATAAAAACTAGGCTTTTGGTAATAATTCCATACCTGTGCTATGGCAGTTGGCCCACAGCCCGTATAAGCATTGCCACATGGCCCACACCCAATGTTAGGACACATTAGATTATAAGTTTGGCCTTGATCCCATTCTGTTGCTATTAAAATACCCGTATTGGTATAACTACCTGGTGGACATACAGGATAGGGCGTGCTAACTCTACCATTTTTTTGCTTTGCTTCGTACTCTTTCCAAAGATATTCTACATCAGGCTTGGGTGTTTTTAGTTTTGCTTTTGCCTTACTAAGTTCACTCAAAACCATTTCGACCCAAATATCAACACCTTGTGGAATACTGTCGATACTAAAACTATTGGTTTCGGAACTGGCCAAAATAGGTACTAATCGTCTATCAGCAGAAACAATAACAAAGCCAGCATCTTGCTTTTTATTAGTTTTAGTATCAATTTTATGGTAATTGATTACGTGAAAAGCAGCACTATTGTCTTTTTTGTCTCTATACGTTTTAGAGTCAGTTATAACCCTATTTTTGTTAGTAGTGTCTGCTCCGACACGAAGATTTGAAGCAATATTTACCATCGGCTTACCATTAAGTTCTAAATTAGCAATTTTTTCAGCTTGTTTTAGTGTTACTGATAAGCTGTCTATAACTAAATTCATGGTTAAGCTCTCTGGTGCAAGTTGTACACTATCATTACATTGTGTCAATAAAATAGGGACCAATATAATGACCAGCATCTTGAGAATAAAACTGTTTGACTTTTTCATTTTTTTTTCTGAAATTTAAGTGAATCAAAAAATTAAAATAACGGCTTTTTATTCCTACTTTGACATATTCTCTACACATCAAAACAGATTTTATCTTTTGTGTTTGTCCATAAATACCTCCTTTTTAGTACATTTTTG
>JAYVJH010000203.1:0-3365 GCA_043769455.1 Runella sp.
TTTTTTGAACGCTAAATTACCAAATTTTTCAGAAAGTGCTTTTGAACCTTGGTAGTATGGATATGTTAAATTGGCATCTTTACCATTTACTTCTGCAAAAGTAAATTTATCTTCCATATCTAATAGCATTACGCAAGTACGGAGGTTTTTATTAGGAAATAAATGTAGTAAAGTTTTATCTTTTCTAAGTTCAACTTTATCTATTATTTGTTTTGAAATACTACATCCATTAAACCTAAATTTATATTCATCGTTTTTATTATACCAAATGCTTTGTTCAACATAATAACTATTTTGTGTTTTGTGGTCAATTATTTTTACTTCGTTGAGTTTATGGCTTTTAGACTTTGAAATTTTCAAAATAACTTGCCCACTTGCCACGTCAAAATCTTTTATATTTACTTGAAGTTCTTCGATTTTGCTGTTTTCCAGCAAATATTTACGTGTAAACTCATAGGCTGTTTCAAAAAATGAAACATCAATAATAAAACTCAATTTCCCATCATCTTTTAAAAAATCAAGTGAATGTTCGATAAAAAGCATTACTAAATTTAATTTTCCATTTTTTACAGAGCTTGGAAATTGGTTGTAATTCTTCAAATAATTGACTCTTTGCTCTTCATTTTCTTTTTTATCTCTACGACCATATAACGTTACATAAGGCGGATTGCCCACAATGTAATCAAACGTATTATACAATTCCGTAAAAGGAGTAATTCTAATTTCATCAAATAAAAAAGTTCCAAAGGAAATTTTATCTGTAAAATCCCATGTTATTCCGTTAAATGTTCCTATATAATCTTCATCAAATAAAAATTTATAGACTGCCTTAATATTACTTTTTGTTTTTTCTACCATTTCTTCTTGTACATCAACAAAGAAGATATTGTTTGCAATGAAATTTGAAATCAATAAACTATCAGGAATTTGACAATAAATATCGGACAATAATTTTAAAATGAAGATTCCTTGACCACAAGATGGTTCAAGAATTCTTTTACTAAATATATCAGAATTAATTTCTACAACATTTAATAAATTTTCAACGGTTGCCAAAGAATTAGTCAAGAAAACCCCATTTTTCTTCCTTTCAACATTATTTAGCATTTGCTCATAGTCAAATTGACCAAACGCAATTCTGTCAAGAAAAACTGAAATTTTTTTTACGTTTTTAACTTCTTGAACTGTCATTTTTAATTAAACCTTAAAGTTATTTGACAAAGATAATCAAAATAAACAAAATGATACTTATAATCTACATTCTCCCAAAAAATAATCAATCTGAGGACAAAAATGCCTGCATCTAACCGTACATTCGGCCTCAATATCCAACATTTTTACATATATTTGGCATTGGTATTATATTTAACTCACGACACCATACCACGTACTTACGACTACCTAAGCAATGCTAAAAAATAAAATTATACTTCAAAACGTCCTCATCGAAGACTTCGCTGCTGAGGGCAAGTGTATTGCTCGCCACGAGGGCGCAGTAGTGTTTATCCAGGGCGATGCTGCACCTGGCGATGTGGCCGATATTGAGATTTTTAATAAGAAAAAACGCTTTTTTGAAGCCAAAATCCTAAAAACGCATCATTTTTCTGACAAAAGAGCGAAGTCTTTTTGCGACTATTTTGGTACTTGTGGCGGTTGCAAATGGCAGCACATTGACTATACCGAACAGCTCAAATTTAAGTGGCAACAAGTTTATGACCACTTGCACCGCATCGCTAAGGTTGAGCTTCCCGAAATATTGCCCATTTTGCCGTCGGCTCAAACTCGGCATTATCGCAACAAACTCGAATTTACTTTTTCGGACTCTCGCTGGCTAACCAACGAAGACATGGCCGCCAATCTTGACAACATTGAGCGCAATGCACTGGGGTTTCATATTCCCAAACGGTTTGATAAAATATTGGACATTGACGAGTGCCATCTGCAACCCGACCCATCAAACGAGATTCGTAACTCACTCAGAGTCTTTGCGTTGGCTCACAAGCTGACGTTTTATAATCAACGGGCAAATGTGGGGTTTATGAGAAATCTAATTGTCAGAAACTCAAACAAAGGCGATTTGATGGTCATTGTACAATTTGGCCAAAACCAAGAGGAGCATATTGAGTTGGTGATGGCATTTTTGAAAAATAGTTTTCCAGCTATTACATCGTTACATTATATTGTCAATGGCACAGGCAACGATTCGTACTATGACAAAGAAGTATTCCATTTTTGGGGTAAACACTACATGGAGGAGAGTATGGACGACCTGACGTTTAGAATTGGCCCTAAGTCTTTTTATCAGACCAATTCAACGCAGGCTTATGAGCTATACAAAGCAACCCGAAACATGGCTCAACTCACTGAAAATGAATTAGTTTATGACCTTTATACTGGTACGGGTACAATAGCAAATTATGTAGCCAAGCAAGCTCGGCAGGTAGTGGGAGTGGAGTATGTGGCGGCGGCTATCGAAGATGCCAAGGTCAATTCTGATATAAATAACATCAAAAATACCAGCTTTTTTGCGGGCGATATGAAATTGATATTGAACGATGACTTTGTTGCTACTAATGGCCGGCCCAACGTAATTATTACAGACCCGCCACGGGCAGGTATGGACGAGCCTGTTACTCGTAAGTTATTAGAAATCAACCCCGAGCGTATTGTCTATGTAAGTTGTAACACCGCTACGCAAGCCAGAGATTTGGCTATTTTGGACGAAATATATGAGGTAACGGCCGTGCAACCTGTCGATATGTTTCCACATACACACCACGTTGAGAACATCGTAGGGCTTCGGCGAAGGTAGCTTTGTCAATCAACAGTTACGTTCTTCCAGTTTTCGCCATTTCTGATGCGATTGAGTTGGGTGTGCGTAATGCCAAACTGCTTGGCTATCATTTTGAGGCGGTTAGGTTTGTCGCTTTTCAGTAACTTCTTAATGACTTTTACTTTCGCCTCTGTCAGTTTATAGTTTTTGGTTCGAGTGGGTATTCTGCGGTTGATAACCCCAGGGTTGTCATAATTGTGAACGGTCATCTCGCTCAGAGTTGCCCATTTGAGGTTGGCATAATGATTGTTTTGCTTATCGAAGTCTCTATGAATCACGTACTTGGTGTCTTCCGACAGTTTTTCAACAAAAAACTCAGCCACTAATTTATGTAAATACCGATTGATAGACTTGCCACCATTGACTCTGATATTGAGCGACCGATAGCCCTGAATGACCGAGCCTTTGATAATTGTTCCGTTTTTGGGGTCAGTCTGAAAACTTTTGATTCTTCCAAAATTTGAGACTTCATAGTGCGGTGGAAACTCTAATCCTTCAAACTCAATCCGATTCCATTTTTCAAAAAAGCCAG
>JAYVJH010000204.1:0-2268 GCA_043769455.1 Runella sp.
GGTTTTTAAGAAATCAAACCAATCATTATAAAGGCCATACATGGCTGGGTCTCGCTGTACATCAATCAATGCTTGGGCGTAGGTGGGTTCGTCGCCAAAAGGCGTTGGTGTGAGATGCTGACCACCTTCATAGTATATCATCGGAATTTTGAGTACATCGGCAATTTCTGTTTTTTGTTGTCTTAGCCAGACCATTTCGTCCTGTAAACGAGACTTACGGGCTTCAAAAATTATGTCGTTTGCCGTTGCATTTGTACCAAGTACGTCTAACGTAGAGTCAGAAGACTCGGAGAGGCCAAAATAAGCCGCTGGCGAAAAAGCATCGAAACTATTTGGCCGCATATTAAAAACAACTCGGTTGCTTACATCTTGCCAGGCAGCCTGTACGCCCACCACTCGTACACATCGGCCCATTTGTCCAGCAAAACCTTCTGTCCATCTGTCCATTGCGTTCTGAATAAAAGGCACAATACGTTCTGGCCAACTTGTAGTTTGTTGCCCAAATTTATTGAGCCACTGGGCTTGTGCAAACATCCAGTTCCAGGTCTCGTTCGAGTATTCTACATATACTTTTAGATTGGGTTTGAGGCGAGTTTTGACCAGAGTAGCCATTTGTCTGATATAGTCATTGCTGGCATTGTGCGGAATACAAATCCACATATCTTTATCAAGCTGATTACATAGCTCAATCATCATTTCGTAAGGTATTCCTTTGTTATTGGCCCAACTAAAACTACCCATCTGCGCTCGCTGCGACCACTCAACCCTAACAGAGTCGCTATCTTGGTCATAACCAGAGGCAGCATCGGCACTGGCAAAGTTGTTAGTTTGCCCCCAGTCCATAAAACGTAGTGCTTTGAAAGGCAATAGTCGCTGTCTGAATGGCAAATAAAAAGGCTGGGTTTGGTAGGTCGTTTCAGTGCCTGGCATCAATAATCTGACATTTTTGACAGGGTTGGCAGGGTTTGAACGAGTGATTTTCAACTCAAATGTACCCTCGTTTGAGGCGGGCCGTATAAATTTCAATATTTTTCTATTACCACTTTGACTTACAAGACTTAGGTCGCCCCAATAATCAAAATCACCATCACCGTCAAATAGTAATGTATAATCACCTTCGGGCCATGCGCTCAGATTGGCCCATATTGTTTTTATAATTTGTGGAGTACCGTTTACCGAGTACGGGATTTCGAGCGGGTAGCCATTGGCATCTACTGGAATACCACTGATTTTTTCTGAATCAAAAGGCTGTTCACCCGTTGCATTGGTAGTGTACCATTCTCGCGAGTGCCGCATCACGTCCACAAGTGGCATCTCTGTCATATAGTCGGCAAGACCACCAATATTTGTTCCAAATTTTAGCGAGCAGTTGGGCTGCTGTGCTGAAACTTTAAACGACAATAATACAAAGAAATAAAGATGAACTTTGGGGAAATAATGAAAGCGAGCCATAACAATAAACATTAAGTATTTAAAGCTATAAAACCCATCAAAAATTGCGCCAAATGTTAATTTTAGATATTTACAGAAAATAAAATTAGTTTCTAAATCACAACAACCACAATACAATTGCCCCTTACCTCAAAACCCAATCTTGCCCTTGCGTTTGTTTGGGTTTTTGTCGTCAAAATACACCCGTAAATCGGCCAATTCTTTCTCAAAACCACCCGACAAAATCGGGAAGCGGCACCAAGAGCGAGGGTCGAGATTGTGGTCGTCTAAATGAAAAGACGGAGCATACCGCTCTCGTTTCCATTGATTTCTGCCCCAGAGTTTAAAAAACCGCTCTGTCCACAGCAATAGCTTTTCTCTGTTGTGTGTTTCAGTAAATTGTATTTCAATGCGCTTAAAAACCTCCGTTGGGGATTTTTTATCTCTGATAGCCCAATTTTCTATGTGGTTCAGCACATCGTAAGGCATCAAGTCGTCTTCGTCGGTCTGGTGCTTGTCCATTGGCCTCAGTTCGGCAGTTGGTTGTAGGTTATTGACACCACTCAGCCCTGTAAGTTTGAGCTGGCTCGCAACGCCCTCCTGCTCTGCCCACAGTAACCAATGCCGCAGCCAATGCTTGTCAATACCCGCAATAGGGCTAATGCTCCCCGACGTGTCGCCGTCCATGGTAGCATAGCCAACGGCCGCCTCAGAGCGGTTTGAGGTCGAGAGTAGTAGCGCATTACTGATGTTGGTAAGTAGCCACGCACTCGGCGCACGTACCCGTGCCTGAATGTTTTGAAGGGCAATATCATCGGTTTCCCAGCTTAATTTTCG